>JAEORS010000063.1:0-9296 GCA_016840795.1 Candidatus Thorarchaeota archaeon
AGTCCGAACTGCCATCCAACTCGGAACGGCAGCCCTCCTTGTCGCTGCGGCTCTTGACACATTCATATCAGCACTTCTTGCGCCCTTTGTTGAGATATTCATCTTGAATCAGTATCCGTATCTGACAGTCGATGTTCTCGCACTAGTCTATCTCCCAGGCGGCATACTGTCAGGTGTCCTCGGTACTCCGCTGGGCAAATATGCAGATAGAACCAACAAGGTCGTCCTCGTGTCTGGAGCGGTACTCGTCGGGTCAGTCAGTACATTGACATTGGCCTTTGTGCCCCGGCTTCTGCCTGTCGCGGGGCAAGGCCTACTGGCCATTGCAGTCTTCTTCAGCATTGGCACCGTTACAGGGATGATGGCATACTCCGTGATGTCCTCGGTCCTGGGTACAGTCTATGAGGGCAGAGCCAGCGAGGGGTTCGGTCTGTTCGAGGCCGCAATGGGATTCTCGCGGTTCTCTGCACCCCTTGCCGGCGGTTTCTTGTGGGACCTCGTGAACCCCGTCGCTCCCTTCTTGCTGGTCGGCGCAGTGGGACTCTTGCTTATTCCGATCTATGCATTTGGAATGCACAAATATCAGAGGGCAATCGAAGCATAAAACCGGTGCCAGACCGAATCATGCGTAAGAGATATAGCGGAAGGTCTAGCCATCAACGCGGTGGGACAAGTATAGCAGGTGCATTGTCATGACGGTACGAGTCGGTATAAACGGTTTTGGAAGAATAGGACGCGGCTTCCTAAGGGCGGCATTGCCGAAGAATGAGTTTGAGGTCGTTGCACTGAACGATCTAATGGACGTGACTACCATCGCACACCTAATGAAGTACGACACTGTGATGGGGAGATTCGAAGGCACTGTGGAAGCAGACAAGGAGAGCATCAAGGTCGATGGAAACGAACTTAGGGTGGTCTCAGAGAGAGACCCAGCGAACCTTCCGTGGAAGGAACTTGACGTTGATATCGCGGTAGAATGCACAGGTCTGTTCAGGAAACGCTCGGATGCAGAGAAGCATTTTGCAGCAGGGGCCAAGAAAGTGGTTCTGAGTGCCCCCGGGAAGGGTGGGGAGATGCTCACTGTTGTGCCTGGCGTAAACGATGGAGATTATGATCCCGCAAAACACGACATCATATCAAACGCCTCCTGCACAACCAACTGTCTGGCACCAATGGTGAAAGTCATTGATGAGAACTTTGGAATCGAGCGGGGACTGATGACCACGATTCATGCTGTCACGAATGACCAAGTAATACTCGATGGTCCACACAAGGACATTAGGAGAGCAAGAGCAGCCTGCTGGAACATCATTCCCACTACAACAGGTGCTGCGAAAGCCATTGGTCTTGTCTATCCGAAAGCTGCAGGCAAGCTTGACGGCATGGCCTTGCGCGTGCCAGTGATGGATGTTTCAGTCGTAGACCTGAACGTTGTAGTCGAGAAAGAAACTGATGTTGATGGCGTGAATGCGGCATTCAAGAAGGCCTCAGAGTCCGGGCCTTTGGCGCAGTATCTCGCATATCTGACCGAACCCCTTGTTTCCTCTGACTTCATTGGAGACCCACACTCATGCAGTTTTGACTCACTAACCACTGCTGTGATTGGCAACATGGTCAAGGTACTTGGTTGGTACGACAACGAAGCAGGCTATAGCGAGCGACTCGCAGACCTCACGGCCGTGATAGCGAGTAAGATTTGAACGCGGCATGTGTCACCGGTTCCCCTCCTTTGAATCGAAAGTACAGAGACCCTGGAAGTCGAGAGTGGGTGGTAGCTTCGGAATGGAGCCGATAAGTCATATAGATTCGAATCAAGGACTGCTCTTCTTCAGGGGACTGAATGCAACAGAGCTGGCAGAAACATCGAGATTCGAAGATGTTGCCTTTCTTCTTGTGTACGGAAATCTTCCGGATGGCAGAAAAAGAATCCAGTTCAGGAGGAAGCTAACCAAACTACGAGAAATCGGGGAGAGAAACATCGACACATTGCTCTCCACGACCGGAGAGATTCAAGAGTCGTCCACTAGTGACAGACCATACGTGTTTGAAACAAGAGGGCTTAGGAAACTCGCAGAGAAACTGGATACGTATGGAAACATCCACGAACTGAATGCGGTGGACAAGATGCTACTCTTCATGTCAACTGCACCGTCTGTTGTGGCTGCTGAGTGGCGCAAGATGCACGGTAAGACTCGCATTGCTTCGAGTGATTCGCTTCATCATGGAGCAAATTTCCTCTGGATGCTCAACGGAACCTCTCTGAATGACCCTGACTCAAAAGACCTGGACTCTTGTTTGATTCTCCACATGGATGATCCTGAAAATCCTTCACTTGCAGCTTTGCAGAGTACTTACGCCGCGACAGGCTCGGTTTCTGAAGCGACTGTTGCGGCACTGGACAAGCATGTTGGCCCTCTTCATCATGGCGCTGGGACCGAGGCAATGAGAATGATTACCGAGATTGAAGGACATCCTCAAGTTTCCAGTCTTCTCGCAGAGAAGCTCGAACGAGGAGAGAAGATTTACGGGCTGGGTCATAGAATCTACCGGACTATTGACCCTCGAGCGAAGTTCCTCAGGGAACTCCTGAAGAGAAGGGCAGAGGTTGACCAGCGATGGGCCAAGCGACTCGAGAGCATAGAAGAGATTGCCAAACAGGGAAGTAGATTGCTTCTCGAAAAGAAAGGGAAGGTGGTCCATCCAAACGTTGACCTTTACAACGCAGCCGCATACGAGTCATTTGGGATTCCATATTCGCTAAACACCGACTTGTTCGCCATCGCCCGCTCCGCAGGTTGGGCCGCGCACGTTTCCGAGTGGCAATAGCGTCTATAATCAGATTTCCTTTGTCATGCTTGTTGCGCTCGGGCAAAGGATTGTGAACTCGATTGATTGCCTTACAATTGCGGGTATATCCTCTCGTTCAACGAGATCGAAACCAAGCCTTCGAAAGAAGTCCTCAGCTGTTTCAGTCAGCAAATAGAGATGGTTGATTCCCCGGCCTCTTGCACTCTCGGTAATTCGGCTAACCAGTTTCCTGCCAATGCCCCTCCGCTGGAAATCTGGATGCACAGCCAACGAGCGGAGCAGCGCATGGTTCTCGTAGACTTCCAGACCAGCACATCCGATGAGAGGTTCCAGTCCAGCAGCCGCCTGAGGACTTCGAATAATAAGGAAGTCATCTACGTGAGGTTCGATACCATCCGGCGGCAGGTCCGTGTCCTGCAGAAGTAAGACTATTCCAGTAAGGTCTTTTTCGCTTGCTTCCTCAATACCAAAGCCCTCGTTCATAGTTTGACAGTCAACTGGCGTCTTTATAATGTGGATGGCCGCAGTCGCACAGACAGGGACACCTAGCGTATGTCACTATCTCCTCAGATGCTTTATAGGGGAAGATGGCGACTTCCTATCAGGGGTCAGCGTTGAGCGAGAATGTCGGACTCAAAATTGCAGGCACTATGTGTCTCGTATTCACCGTTCCGATGATTGCTGTGACAATGATACTGGAAGCTCTTGGTCTAGGAGAGTATGTGACTCCTATTATGCTCCCAATCATCGTTGGCATTGGGGTAACGTTTGCTATCATTGGGGTTGTATTTGCATTCGCTGCCAGAACAGCTACTCGAAGAGCGGTCCAATTTGACAGAGCAGCTCAACTTGGATACGAGGCACAGATGTTCTCAGCTGGAGACTACATTAGGACTTACCAGCCCGGCGCAACCTTTACCATCCCTGTCTACTGCCCACATTGCCAGGCGGGCCTTGAATTGGACAAGGTGCACTGGAGTGGCCCGCAGACGCTTGTTTGTCAGCATTGCCTAAGCGCGGTTGACGTGACTATCTCGGAGGACTTCTAGTCAAGATCGTACAAGGCCCCAGTCTGCAATGGCTTGAATGGCCAGCTCTTTCTCGTTTCTGCTGAGTGGATGGATAGGTGGTCTACAGTTTCCTCCTACCAGACCGATGTGGTCCATCAGCGCCTTGACAACCGGGACATTGTTAGCAGTTCCCCTGCCTTCCCTTTGGAATTCGAGTTCACTTATGAGAGTCTGTAGCTCCATGGCCCTCTCGTAGTTCCCTTGTTCTAGTGCTTCGTGCATCGATAGTGAAACCTTGGGAGCGAAGTTGGCTAGTCCAGAAGTGAATCCTCTGGCACCAGCCAGCCAGAAGAAGGGTGCAAACCGCTCGGCTGTCCCACAAGACCACACAATCGAGTTTCCCAATGTCTGGACCGTTCGAGCAAAATCCACGATACGACCGAATGCGTACTTCACGCCTACTAGCCTTTGATGGCCGACGATACTGTCCAAGACAGTGTCGCTTAGAAGAGGCCCCTTCTTGTAGAGGACAACACCAAGTGATCCAGCAGCATCCAGTATCTCCCGTAGATAGTTGAGAAGGCCTTCTTCAGAGCTGAAAACATGCTGAGGGTACATGACCATCACGCCATCAGCCCCCAAAGACTCAGCCTGTTGCATCATCTTCTTTGCAGCAGTCATTGAGAGGCCGACTCCTGCCATGACTACGGCGTTACCAGATACGCCATTGACTGTCACTTCCACAACCTGTTTCCATTCAGACTCAGAAAGAGAGTAGAACTCACCTGTGTTTCCACAAGGGACAACCATCTTAATGCCTTCGCGAACTAGGTACTCCAGATTCTTTGTCAAGGCATTGGTGTCAACCTCGGCGAGGTCCTTCGTAAACGGAGTAGTGATCGTAGCTGAAACTCCTTTGAGTGAGTCAGCAACTCGTGTGTACATCATATCAGTAGCTTCCCAAGGAGCGAACAATGCAGCTGCAGGCACCACCATCTCATATACCAGCCGATTCATCTGAAGCGGTATAACATACGTGATACTACGGATTATACGTCATCTACTGAAAAGAGGGGTATGAAACGAACAGGGCAGACGTACACAAAAGGCATTAAGTTCGAATCGCTCACCAGAACGCTCCTCAATCCGCTCCATCCTGACACTCCTGAGTGTCCTGATTGTGGACATGAGATTGATTTCACCAGGGACATAGAGTGGGTTGGGCCGACTGCATTTCTATGCAGCAATTGTGGGAGAATCATTGAGATCAGCGAACTTGATGGCCTCTAGATATCCAGAAGACAAGGCCTCTATGGAAACTTTCTGACAGTCGCCGCTCGCTCAGCTTGAGAGGACGAGAAGTCAACCAAAGTCTCATCATACTTGTTGCTGCAAGGATTCCCTCTTGAGGCGTGTATCCTAAAGTCAAACTCGCTCGGACTAATCATGAGGATCTCCACAATGTAGCTGTAAGAGGTTTCCCCCAAGAATGGACTCTCACCAGGGGCCATTCTTCTGTGTCTGCAGATTGAGTCGAAGCCTCGGGTTTCGCTGTGACTAGAGAGAATCTTCATCATGTCTCCAAGCGATGTTGCATCCTCCAACATCTTGGACGCAAGTTGACGACGCTTCTGGCTCATTGGAATCGGTCCTCCAGCCTCACGCTCATCGGCACTAGCATTCTTCAGAGTTTCCGTGGTGGGAAGTCGCAGATGGTGATTTGCGCGTGTTATCATCGTGGGGCCTCTTTCCATCTCACAGACTCCTTCTCCAATCTCAATGGCGCCCACCTCCTTGTGAGTTGCCAAAAGGAAGTTGCCCCACTGGTAGCGGCTTCCAGATTGCAGCTCTTCGTTCACAAGCTCATGTGCCTGGTCAAGTGATTTGGTTTCGCGCAGTACTCGTTCCATAAGCATGTCGTAGGCCTTGTTGGATGTGGCCAGGACTGTAGAGTTGCACGCTGAAAGCCCCCACTTGTTGAATCCAATGGAGACTCCTGCCGGTTCTCCAGTACCAATCTTGATGCCAGTCACACCAAAGATTGTATCGTCGAAAACAACAGAGTCCTTGAAGTCCTTGTAGACGAGGTCTCTATTCTTCAGTAGGAAATAGCGACTACCTACAATCTTTGCAGCTAAAGTGCAGCCACCGCTCATGAATAGGTAATGCAATCTTTACTATTTCAGAATGCTGGTCTCTGATAACATCAATTCTCACTCAGTTGGGCTTTGTCTTCTTCAGACCCCTTGTCCTTTTCCCTTGACCCCACGACTCCGAGGAGTGAAACTGCAAGCAGCAACGCAGCCAGATTGAACACCATATTGACCCAAGAAACGGGTTGTACGCGACCAAAGACAAACTGCGCAAACAGACCACCAACAATTGGACCAAACGCAGAGCCAGCGTTCTGAGCACCGCTTACTAGCGACATGGCCCTTCCCCTCTCGCTTTCCCCAGATACCAGAGAACCAAGTGCATAGGCGGCAGTGGAAGAGAGTGGGTATATCGGAAGTGCCCACATTATCGTTGCAGAAACTGGATCACTCACAATTGCAAATGCGAAGGCAAAGACTACGTACGAACTCATAGCTATAATCAGAATTTTGACCGGCCCGCGTCGGTCCACTATCCTACCAACATAGCCCGTGATTACAACTGCTATCAGAGTTGCTGTTGAATTCGCTAAGCCAACGTAGACAGGAAGACCTCCCAGCTCGTCTACGATTATAATCGCATACATGAAGGAGATTGCGTTCATTCCGATCTGGCTGAGGGCAACAAGAAGTGTTAGTCTTGACATGCCAGGCCTTCGGAGGAGTACTCGAAATCCGATCGCGCCTGAAGAAACATCGTTTTCTATCGGTAGGTCGCGAACGAATAATCCCGCCAATCCGGTCGCAGTTAAGCAGATGATTGCTGCAATCCTGTACAGAGTGAACATCCCTATGATGTCATAGAGTATCCCACTTGACAACGCGCCGGCGAACCACCCGGCCGATTGGACGGCGATGAAGAAACCAAGACGCTCGCCTTTCTTGTCTGTCTTAGTGGTTAGGTGTGCCTGTCCCACGGGCATGGATGCTGATGATAGCAAGGCGCCTAACATGGCTACCACTAGGAATTGGAGGCTTGTCTGGATTAACGAATAGAGCAAGAAGGTTGTTGCGTATCCGAAGAAGCCCACCATCATGAATGGCTTGCGCGCCTTGGCGCGGTCGGAAAACGAACCCCAGAAATTCACAGCCACTATATTAACGAAGGCAGGAGCAGCGAACACAACGGTGAGTGTGAGGAAATCTGGAGCTCCGAGTTCATGTTTCACAAAGAAGGTGACGAATTGCCAACTTATGGCCATGGCAGACGCTTGAAGTCCGTATACCACGTAGACGGCGATTGTAGCTCTGTCACGTAGGCCCATTAGTCACTGCTCCTGAATTGCCCGGCAGGGCAATTCAATCTAGTATTAATGCTTGTGGACAGGACAATCAACGGTAAGAAGGCATTGCAGCAATAAAATACGTACTGTCAGAAGTACAAATCAACCAGCTCTCTTGCTGAGCTGAACTCCTTCAAGCTACCTTCAAAGCTGTCGACTATTGGGCCGAAGACCGCATCGAACTTCTCCGTAAACTCTCTCACTTTTCCAAGAAGCACCTGGTAGGCTGCCCGAGCAATGAGGACAGAAGTGAAGCTCACCCCGTGGGCGAAGAGAATCTCGTAGTCTCCAATCGAAACGACGTTCAATCCGCTGTCGCTGCTTGTAATCTCTTGGAATAGAGATTGCACTCCTGAGATCCCAGCGGCTGTCAACACTTGATCGACGTCACGACTCTCCGCGAACTGACGGTGATAGACTAGAATACCTCCGGCCCCTATCAAGTATAGCTCAACCAATTGGCGTTTCCAGTCTAGCTCATCAAGAGCAGGTGTGTCGACAATCGCATATCCAAAAATCATGAGACCACCCACGAGCATTCCTGAGCCTAGAATGTAGATAGGCTCTCCAAGGTTGAAATAGACAAAGTCGCTACGGCCCAAGAACCCTACAAAGCCAATCATGAACCCAGTCACTAGTTGTTCGATACTTCGCCGGATGTCTCCTGTTGTGTTCCGCAGAGTGTAGACCAAGAACATCATGATGCCGACAAACGTCATGATGGCGATGGATAGGGCCAAGACCTCCAAGAAATAACGTGGAGATAGGATTGTGATAACAGATATGGCGAAGCCGCTTAGCGAGAAGACGTAGCGTGTTCTATAAGGGACAATGCGCTCGACGGTAAAGAAGAAGGCTGTCAGTGCGAGCATAAGACTGACATAGCCCGCCTTGACGAAGAGGGTGTTGAATGGTTCGGCTGTGAAGTAGAAGTCGGCAAATATGAATGATGAGGTGTTGAAGACCATTCCAAGAAAGAAGATGCTCCAGGCGAATTTCACATCTGCTATCTTCCTCGATTTGTTCCGATACCACTGTCCGAAAAGCATTGTGCAGAGTAGGGATGAATAAAAGATGACCGCACTATCCAGTATCAGAATGAGGTCTCGTACTGGATCGCCCGGAGGAAACAGTGGCAGTGAGTTGGCACCCCTTGTGAAGCTTTCAGAAACAGGTTGGGTGCAGTCCTTTTTAGTGAAGCTTCGACAGAATGTCGGCTCTAATTGCCGACTCATGTTCTGTACCACAGGTTTGTGGCCTAGACCTCCTCGATGAACCTCCGTACAATCTCAATAAGTGAGTCTACAGCTTGGCCCCACCTGTCTGAATCGTCCGGAGGGAGTTCTGGAGCGTCAATCACCCTTCTCAGTTTGGCAATCTGACCTGTATGGTACACACCGTGCTGGGCGGTCCTAAGGACTGCCCATGAAACCGATGGCCCTCCTTCACGCGGAGATACTATTCTGAGCTGGTCTTCTGTGGCACCTTCGACTCGCTCAGATATCTTCTGAGTATTCTCGGACAAGCGTTCTAAAACCTCAGACAAGCTCTCGCCTCTTGAGGGTGGACCGATTGATTGCCCAAGCTTGTGAAACCAGTAGGTTTCAGCATTTATGATGTGGCGCAGGATGCTCAGGATGTCCTCGGAGTCCTTCTCTGATACTATCTTTTTGAGCATGTGTTCCTCAGTTAACCCGGAGATAACTCGATACATATGACGGCGCTGATTATGATGTGCTTGGAGGATTACTTCTTTGAACCATTCTGGAACCAAACCCACTAACCTCCACTTATCCAGGCCCTTGACTCTCTGGTGGCTCTCTCATTAACGTCACCAAATCGAAACTCCGTGATCCGAGACCCATCTTCTCAGCATGCGCCAACTGTCGCTCTGCGAGTTCAAGTATCTCACCTGATTCCGGATCCTTGCAGGCATGAGCCATTGCGAACTTGCAGGCACCACACTCAATTTCACTCACCATTGAGTCGGGATTTGCAGGAGCATTGTTGATGGCATCTAAGGTTGCTTGGTCAACAGCTAA
>JAEORS010000064.1:0-9198 GCA_016840795.1 Candidatus Thorarchaeota archaeon
ACTCGTCCGAGTCTACCTGAGTAGGTGGCCTCGAATGCCGCGTAGTTACTGGAATTTGACCCCGGAATGTACCACGACGAGTAGTTCCATGAAACGTTGATGCCATATTTCGGATCATAGTGCGTGTCATCCGGGAACGATCCGGGAGGGCCGCCATACTCGAAGAAGTAGTCGTAGTACACTTCCCTTGCTTCGAAAGTGGAGTCACTACTGAAGATTCTCTCGCATTCCTCCGCCATCGCCAATACCATCGATTCTGCGTTCGTGAGCTTCTGGTTGATCACTTGAGCAGTCTTCTCGGCCGTCGACAGCATGTTTGTCTGAATTTGACTGTCCAGAGCAGTGCTACTCTGGCCAGTCGTGAAGTCGCCAATCAGGTCCACAAAGAAGTAGGAGATTGCGCCGGTGGCGCCTAGCGACAATATCGATATCGTCACAAAGGTGAGTATGACATTCCTGCGAAAGCTGCCCTTCTTCTTGGTTTCTATGTTCTTCGCCACTCTTATCCACCTCCTAGTAGTCTAGAGTACTACCTCCTACTTCCAGTTGTGCCATTAGCACTCCGACCTCCTGGAAGGCCTTCTCAATGTCACTTCTCACATCGATGCTGTCCTCCACTGAGAGGTACTGCCCCTGCGGTATGTTCTCACACACCGACTCAAGGAGTTCCTCGAATGTCATTCTCCGCCCAGTCTTCGGTGAAGTCACTCTGGCATCGATACGCTGCTTCAGCTCCCCGCCGACCCCGATAATGATGAGATTCACATCAAGATGATTGTCGCGGATGAAACCCTCGATTGTCAAGGGGCGTTTCTTCCGGAGTCGATCCTTCTCGATAAATATGCCCGCAATGGCGTCAAGAGAGAAGGTCTCAGAACTGTTGTCCTGACCGTCAGTGAGTGCAATGACCCACCTGTGCTCGCTAGACTCAATCCTATCCAGCTCAACCAGGGCCCTTCCTAATGCGTCGTAGAAAGCAGTGGCATAGTTGGGATGCCTCAGAGAGTCCAGCGCTCTCACTATCGGGCTGTCTCGGGGTCGATCATACTCTCCCCTGCGTGTCAAGGGAAGGACTTCCCGGTAGGACGAGTTGAACACGATTATGCTCACATCATCCTGTGGGTTGACCTGACTCTCAAGAATCTCCTTTGCGCCTTGTGTGGCTGCCCGGATACGGTTCTGTGCCTGCATGCTTCCAGAGTAGTCAATCACAAAGATCACACTCTTCTTGAACATGATTGACCTTCGAAGTCTCTCGGCGTCTCGCCTGACTTCATGACTGGACTTGTCTATCTGATCAAGAACATCGGCTAGGTTCTGCATTGCATACACAACGAGCCAGAACTCTTCAGTCAAGTTTCCGAGTCTGATTGATTCTTTGTAGGCGCGCTCAGCCTTCTTGAGATGGTTCTGTATGGCAAAGAGTTCACCCATGTGGAACTGGATATACGCCATACTTCTCTCGTATCTCTCGGCTTCTGCAGTCTTCATTGCCTCCTTGAACTTTGAGAGAGCTTGACTGTAGCGGCCATCTCTCATTAGTACAAGCCCCATTGCATCATAACGCTTGGCAAGACCTCGTGCATGTTTGAGAGTGAGGTCAATGGCTTCAGCGTCTTCAAGAAGCTTCATCGCGCTTCCTTCGTGTCCGCGGTCCATCTCTACCAGTGCCATGTTGTGATACACAGAGGCGACACGTAGCATGGCGTCACTTTCATCTGCGCCCTCCTCTCTGGACTCCTCAAGTATCCTCGTTGCTATCTTGAGTGCCTGCTGATAATAGTCCATGGCGTTTCCAGTATCACCTCGTTGGCGGAACACGTTTCCGATGTTTAGATACATCGTCTGCTCGCCGACTTCGATTCCCAAGCGTCTGCTGATCTCCAATAGATTCTGGTAGTTAGCAAGTGCTCGATTTAGGTCCCCTCTGATGAACGCCTGATTTCCAAACCGACATGCTTCTTGGAAACTCAGTAGTGCATCTACTGTAGTGCCAACCTCCTCGTACATGGCCCCGGTCGTGTTGACACCTCTTGTGAAGTCTTGAGCTGCCATCTTCTTGACGAGTCGCGTCATTTCCTTGATTGGCTCAACCACAGCGTTACCTCTCCTGTAGGATACAGTTGCAACTGCTACCGCCACGAGAGTCAAGAGCCCGGCTAGGGCTGCTGTGAGCACGAAAGTCTGTGTCAGAACGACACCCAGAATGTCTGTTGCCGGTTTGACGACTTCAGCTGTAGGCACGACGACTGCCAATACGAATCCAGTTGTGTTCACCTTGGAGTAGGTAATGTACCATGGAATCCCGCCCTTGTCGAATTCTCTCTGTCCAGTCTGTGCGGCAAGAATTGTTGGTAATAGCGTGGCAAACTCAGCCATCTCGTCAGAATCCGCGCCTTCGAATTCCACCTCGTAGAGATCCTGTCCCTCAGACTCAAAATCGGGATGTGCTATCAAGTCACCGTCTGACTCAAGCAGATAGGCATAGCCGCTATCAAGGATTTGAATGTCCAAGACGCTCGACATGATTGTATCAAGTGTGACGTCAGCAGACACGACTCCTATCAGCGTGCCATTATCGTATCTCACTGGACGTCCCATTGAGATGACAAGACCTGTTGAGGGGTCTCCGTATGGACTAGTGAACCCTATTCTATCATCAGTAATTGACGCTGCATTGAGATACCACTCTTCGACAGTAGGGTCGTAGTCCTGACCAGGGCCATACCAGTCCTCGAAGTATGACAGATCATCAAATGGGTAGTTCCTGAACAGGCGTGTGTCACAGACGTCCGGAGAGAATCCCATGTACAGCCAGATGTAGTCCCCGCTTGCTTGATGCAATGATCGGAAGATGTTATCCATGTTGCTCGAGTTCTCAATGAATTCTTGAGTTGTAGCGCTCCAGTCCCAAGGATCGTTTGGTGTGATGTAGTCATCAGCCGGCATGTACCAGCAGCTGACATTGAAGGAGATGTCGTATGACTCATAGTCTTCGTCAAAGATTGCAGGATTGCGACCTGGGATTGCCCGCCCGCTATGTAACCACTCAGCTGCTGGGTCCCAGAAGTACGAATACTGTGGTGTTGCGTTTATTCGCCCGTTGAAGAGGTCCTCACAATACTTCTCCATCATATATACGCCATCGAAGTACTGTTGCATTCTCTCTTCGATGAAGGCAGCAGTGTCCTCAGAGATTCTCAGTAGGTTGGCGAGTTCCTCTGCCTTCAAAGCATCTGAGGCATCAGCCGCGTTCTCGTTGGATACGGTGAATACAGAAGTTGCAGACAGAGCTGCTATGATCAATATCGGTGTAAGGGCCACTGCCACGAATGTTATCACTATTCTCCTGCTGATGTCCACTACTGCCGTCTCCTCTCTTTCCATTTGTATTGGTTATTGTACAATGTATTGACTACGCCCCGAGTTCTTCTTGGAGTTTCGTAACAAACTCTTTGGCATTCTTCTTGCCATTGACTGTGAAGATATCTCCATACAGTGTGCCCTCCACCAGATCCTCACCGAGAAGAATCATGAGAGTTCTCCGGAGTACACTCCGTGGGAGGCCAGTTTCCTCCTCAATAAGCTGAATCTCAAAGCTATTCTTCTCTTTCAGGAGGTCGCCGATCATCTCCACTGCAGCTCCTTTGACCTTCTTTGAGGGTAGAGCCAATCGATCGGGCTTCTTCTTGACGGTACGTACGAAGACGTTTCCATCGAAGTGACCGTCCATCACTCCCTTCTTGATCATGGTCTGAATGCTTCTTCGAAGGTTGTAGGCTGCTGGTCTAGGAAGTGTCTTCCTGAGAATCCGATCGAGTTCCTTGAGTTTGATTCGGTTGTGCTTAGAAGTGATTGATTCGATGCTCTCCTGCAAGTACTCCTCAATAGCATATTCATCTAACGCCTCCAGCTTGGCACCACAAGAATGGCACTCGATTGCTTCAGGTGATGTCGGGGCTCCGCAGTTTCCACACTTGACCGCCCTTCGATAGAGTGTAGTCTTCGTCGATTCAATCTCCTGCATCACGGCCTTCTCGGCCTTCTTGACCTTGATGGTGTCCTGCACTTCCCAGAAGCTTATCTTCTTGTCCCGTGTGCTGACAACGAGATATGCTACATCCGAAACGTCGTCGGGCACACCAGTGGCTAGAGCCTTCGGTGTAGCCGAAAGAGCTACTTTGGTCACCTCATTTCCATGTATATCCCACACCCGAAGCTCCGAAGAGTGGTTCCCCGTCACGAAGAGCCTTCTCTCACCAAATGTTAGTACTCCAAACACTGTGATGGTCTGTCCAAGGCTGAGCCGCTTCAGCTCATAGCCGGCCGCAGACAGTATGAGCACAGTACCTTTCTTTTCTGCAATCACGACCTCGAGCTCAGAGTCATTGGTTATGTCCTCTAACCAGACATCGGCAATGGGCTGCTCTACGGTTCTACTGAAGAGCGCTGTTTCGTCGTGATTCCACAGGATGACTCTCTTGTTCTGGAGAGCTGCTACAACCTCTGCGGCATCGTCACCATCAACGTCACGAGCGTCACACGAAATGACTGAGCTCTCAAGCTCAATCTTCCACATTGTGCGGCCTCTTTGGTCTACCGCGAGGACTCTTTTCCCAACGCCTCCAACCAGAGCATATTCTCCTTCACTCTCTATGTCAGCCACAGCAATGCACCTGACTCTGCTACTCCAGCCTCTGGATGAACTGAGCGACCCCTGAGTGTCATAGACTCTGAGCCTTTCAGAGTAGTCAAGAGAAAATACCTGAGTTCGTGCATCCCTTCCCTGTCTGACATACAGACTGTATGCATTGGCGGAGATTGGAACCCTTGCGACTTCTCGCAATCTCACCTTGGACCAAGCACCTTGTTGATTCTGCTCATGTAAGCATATAAGCATGTGCTGCTAGCAGCGTCATAATGAGTGCTTCCCTCACTAAATGCCGTGTGGGTTTTGTCTGGAGCCCAGACCTTGAGACCTTCGATTTCGGTACCAAGCATCCTATCAAAGTAGGACGGTTTCTGATGGTGAAGGAGTTCTTGGAGGAAACCCAGTTCCTCGCACAACCCAATGTCATCACGTTTGCACCCGAGCTTCTTTCCAAGTCACTTCTTGACCGCATCCATTCTCAGGAGTACCTGCGCAGAGTTCAGGAAATTTCTGAAACCGGTGAGGGCTACATCGACATTGACACGCCTGGCTTCAAGGGAATCTACTACAATGCGAGTATCACAAGCGGGGCAACCATTGCTGCGGTTGAGGCAGTAGCCACTGGCAAGGTAAGTCACGCAGTTTCTCCCACAGGCGGGTTTCATCATGCTCGCTTTGAGGGCGGTGGTGGCTTCAGCATCTTCAACGATGTGGCCGCCTCAGTCTACCATCTCAGGGAAAAAGGGTTCAAACGGATGCTGATTGCCGACTTCGACGTTCATCATGGGAATGGAACACAATCGTATTTCTACAGTGATTCGGATGTGATGCACATCTCCTTCCACGAAGATCCAGAATGGATGTATCCACATGATGGATTCATACGGGACATCGGTGAGGGATCTGGCCTTGGCTACAATATCAACATGCATTTCCCGATGGACTCCGGGGATTCAGTCTATAGGTATGCTTTCGATGAGATTGTACCCCCTCTCATCGAGTCATACAAGCCCGAGTTTGTCATCTTCATTCCCGGCTTCGACGCTCACTACAAGGACCCTCTCGCCCATATGACTCTCACTACAGACGTAATCAGATACGTGACTGAGCAGATTCACGATGCCGCACATACTTGGGCCGATGGGAAGCTGGTTGTCCTTGCCGGAGGTGGATATCATAGGGACTCATTCCGTTGGGGGATTGGGACAATCATGTCAGTAGTAACAGGTCATGAGTATCAACCGCCTCCCCAGAAGCCGCCATTTGACGATGATGAGGAAACATGGACAATAGTGCGGGAAAATGTGAGTCGCGTCAAGGAACTCGTCTTTCCTGTTCTTGGTATTCCAAGTGACAGGTAGGAACGTTTCATTCTGGGTTCCAGAAGTGGAGGATGTACTCGAAGGTTGTTGTCAGCGTTATGTAGTTGGATGGCCAACCGAAAATTCCTGCTCTGTTGACAATGTTGCGTCTATCCCAGATTATCGTGTTTCGGAGTTCGTATCCTGCCTGTTCAAGGGCCTCAACCACGTACACGTGAGCCGGCACGCGCCGATTCTCCCACCAATAGTCACTGACGTTGATAATGCAATGACCCCTTGTCTTGAGCAAGGGACGAATCCCTTCGAAGATTCGGCCGATTGTTTCAGCGTAGACGTGCACGTCCATTGTGCCGAGGTCTCTTGGGTCCGCAGAATACTGTTGCACTGTGAGGTAATGCTCGTCTTTGCGAAGGTTTCCACGCTTGCTCTTGTTACGCCGTCTGCGGTTCAACAGATTCGCATATGGCGGTGACGTCACAACAAGGGAAACAGTTCCTTCCTCGATGTATTTCGGGATGTCATGCGCTTCCTCACAGAATGCCAGCTGTCTTGTATCATCCTTTGTGTCTTCTTCAATCCTCTTGTTGGCGACATTGACGTATTCTCTCTTGAGGTCGAATCCAACAGCGTTTCGTCCGAGGTCTTGGGCTGCGACCAGTGTAGTTCCAGTACCAACGAAAGGATCCAAGACAAGCTCCCCGCGGTGGGAAAAGAGATTGATGCATTTTGCTGGCAGAGCTATCGGAAACACTGCTGGGTGGATCTTCCTGTCACGAATATCCCTCTTCTCGTAGTAGAACTCCCAAACAGCTATCTGGTGTTGTATCCATTCTTTTGCCGTCAAGCAATTGATATGATTCGGCGGACAATCACATGTCCTCTCAAAGCCTATGTCAATAGGCTTCTTCGTTCCCTTAACTCTGGACAAGAGAATCACAACTCAGTCCATTCTTCATTTGCTCTCTTCATTCGATTATCCTACCCTAGTTCAGCCAGGAACCGCCCCGCAATCTCTACTGCGCTTACTGCATCGCCGCCGAACGCGTCAGCGCCCGTATAGTCAACCCCCTCTTGGTTGACATCGCAGCCGCCAATCATCACCTTCACTTTGTCCCTCAGGCCAGCTGACTTCAGAGCCTCAACTGTTTCTCGCATTACATCATGTGTGGTGGTTATGAGTCCGCTGAGGGCCAGAATCGGCGCTCCGCTTTCCTTTAGTTTCTCCACGAACCTTTCTGGTGCAACATCCTCTCCAAGGTCATGAACCTCAAACCCGTTTGACTTCAGGAAGGCTACGACCAAGTTCTTCCCAATGTAGTGAATATCTCCTTTAACCGTTCCAATCACAATGGTACCCTTTCCTTCTCCCTTCTGAGCTTCCAGAAGTTTGGGTTCAAGGATGTCAAGCGCTCGGTTGAAAATGTCTGCAGACATGACTAGCTCGACCAAGAAATACTCGCCCTCAGCGAATCTCTGACCAACTATGTCCATGCCCACCTTCAGATCCTCAAGTATCTTCATCGGATCCTTTCCATTGGAGAGTTGTGCCTGAACAAGCTCGCGGACACTCTTCTCCTCAAGTTCAGCCAACGCACCCGTAAGTTCGTTCATCGCTTCTATACCACCGTTGTCATAGCCTGGAGCACTGGAAGCCGTTTCTTATGGCGATAGGCGCACCTCCCTGCCTGACTTTCTCCTTCATCCGTCTACGTGGCATATATGTTTCATTATCGCTCACACGACTTTCACGGCATGCTGCTCTGAAGGAGTGTGGACTTGGCAAAGACCTCGGCAAATCCCTCTTGCGTGGCAAGCTCCAGGTAACTCACATCAGATACGATTCGTTCAATGAGGTCTCTCATTTTCGATGAGAGTAGCATCTTCTTTGCTCCTTCCCCCGCGGCGTTTCCCACCGGAATCACCCTGTCAATCCCAACTGGCGGAAGGAGACCGATTACAAGTGCACTCTCTGGGTCGATGTAGTTACCAAAGGCTCCTGCAAGAAGGACCCTATCCACTTCTGAAACGTCAACCCCGGCGCTACTCATCAGAAAGCTAGCTCCTGTCAGAATGGCACCCTTTGCCAATTGTACTTGGCGCACGTCTCTCTGAGTGAACAGTATTCTCCTTTCTGAGTTTCTCTCTCCCTTCTCTACAACTATGTAAGACCGCTCACCGTCGGGATACACCTCGACTCTACCCGATTCTTGTAGCCTTCCCCCAACGGTGACTAAGCCCGATCTCCTGAGTTGTGCAACAGTATCCACAATTCCTGAGCCACAGAGTCCTTTGGGTGGCACGTCACCTATAACAGAAACCTTAGGCGCCTCTGCAGCATCTTCTATCCTTAGATACTCTATGGCTCCCTCCTGCCCTCGCATCCCATGCTTGATGGTTGCTCCTTCAAAGGCAGAGCCAGCTGCTGCAGAGCAGCAATGGAGCTCTCCATGAACAGAGAGCACGATTTCGCCATTAGTCCCGATATCAATTCCGAGGATGACATCATCTGTTTCATCAAGCCGTTGCGAGAGTATGAACGCCGCAGTGTCGCCTCCAACGAACCCGGCTATGTTGGGGGCAATGTAGACTTGTGATTCCTTTGCAGTATCAAGACCCAGTACAGAGCCATTCGTCTTGAGAGATTCTTTGATGACTGGATTATATGGTGCTCTTCCGAGCGAGCTAACATCCAGTCCTAAGAGTAGATGGTGCATCGCTGGATTGCCGACAACCGACATTCTGACAATACTGTCGATACCTGCACCGGTTGATTCACTGAGCGTTCGAATTAGGTCATCAAAGCTAGTGAGTACAACTCTCTTGAGTGTGAGACTCCCTTTATCCTCTCGAATCGCGTAGGTTATCCGTGACATAACGTCTTCGCCGTATACTATCTGTGGATTCAGCATTGCAGCCTGTCCAATCTGAACGCCATCTGAGAGATTCATGAGATATGCAACAATGGTAGTTGTACCGAGGTCAACTGCAATTCCTTTTTCCTCCGAGTATCCCTCATCTACCTCCCACTCAGCGCCCCTAGAGACCCCCTCAATGAGGATTTTCGTCTTTGCAGCAGCCTGTCTCACAATCACTCGAGTGTTCTTGTCAACGCAATGCTCACAGGCTAAGCGCACCCCTTGCCCGATGGCCTCTTCTGAGAGATGCGATAGGTCTGTTTCGCTGGGCTCTGGTGTTGGCTGCATTATCACCTGACATTTGCCACAC
>JAEORS010000065.1:0-9022 GCA_016840795.1 Candidatus Thorarchaeota archaeon
CCACAAGCTCAGCACCGTACTCCCAGAACTCGTTCCTATTCGGACAGATTTGGTGAGGCATGGACTCGCCGCGAGGCGCAATAGTGTGATACTTGGGATCCTTTGCGAACCATGCATCAGTGTAGAAGTCCATGCTTGCAGCAGTGTGAATGTCTAGAGTACTTGACAGACTGACAAGATCCTCGAAGAGTTGTGTGTGCTCTTCTGTAACGGGTGCAGTTCGACTTGGATACATCGCATGCCCTGAGGGCCCTTTTCCGACAATTCCAATCGATTCCATGTAAGAAGCATAGGTGGAAATGAATTCCTTCGCAGACACTTCGATTTCAGTAGGCCTCAAGAGAATGAGAGGCTTATGAAGGAAGAATTCCCTGAAGTTCGGCATCTTTTCAACTCCGCCGTCAATGAGTCGTCTGCGGCAGTCCCTTAGCGGTTGAAGCGTAGCACGCTATAAGAATTTATTCGACTTGTATATTCACCAGATGTGTATCCCCACTTCCTTATATTTGGTTCAGAAGAACTGATCCAGAGTTGTGAAACCGAGAAGTTCCTGGAAGTCAATACCCACTGAATCAAGGACTTGCTCAAATACTGAACGAAGTGTATCGATGTACTTGTCCTTGTCCAACCAGTAGCTCTTGTCACGAGCCAATTCAACTGGTAGTACGCCATCTCCGTCCTTTGTCTTGATGTACTCTACTATGGTTCCAGGAGGAACATCAAAACCGCTGTTCTGAAGCATTTCCGCTGCTCGCACATGTTGAGGTTTCGACATGCCATACTCAGAGAGTCGCTTCGTGACCTGAACCCTGAATGCCAGTTCATCAGGAGAGTAGGGTTCGCTCTTGCCCTCAAGCCGGTCAATGGCACTGTTGACAATCTCTCGTATCTCACCCTTGGCAGTCTCAAAGCCCTCCACACTGTCCACTTTGCTCAAGACCTCAAGCATCTGGCGGAACGCGTCTTGGACAAAATCGGGCGTGTTTCGTTTCTTTCCGCTTAGCCCCTTGACTTCAACCCATCCAGACTTGTAGACTCCTATGTAGTTCTTCTTTCGCTCAGACAGTGCCACATACTTGAAAGTCTTCTCGACTTCCAGGTCAATTCCTAGCTCCTCCTGGGACCAACGAACGAGCTGCTTCTGCTGTTCGTCAGTAGGATTATCCAGAAAGACAGAATCTGTATCTCCGTACAAGACCCGGACGCCCATCGACTCTGCCTTCTCCTTAGCCTTGATGATTGCATTCCTACCATATGCAGTGACACTCTCTGCCGCTGGCATGCAGAATAGCTCGAAATGCTGAGCACCAGTTACACCATAGGACGCGTTGAGAAACACCTTGAGGGCCTTCTCTACGACTCCGTACCAATTTCGGGTTGCTTCGTCGAGCGCCTCGTCCTTGCTCTTGGGCTTGAACCATCTGACTCTAGTATCTCTGAAGAAACCAATCGTTTCGCTTACCATTCCTCTTCTTTCAGTACAGACCCAGTGATCCGTTTCGGGAACACGGTTCTTCGGGTTCGTCCGGCAGGACTCATGAGGGCAGTCTATAGTTTCGTAGCTGATGTTGTGGTGTTTCATAATCGTCGGATACAGACTGGCAAAGTCAAGCACTGTCGCATTGAAGTGGACCCCTGCGACGGGCTCAATCACGATCGCGCCTTTGAAACTCTTGTCCTTGATGACGGCCTCCGTCTGAGCCTCAGCTGACTTCACACTATCGATGTCAACTCGGCGAGGAATCAGGTATCCGTGTGACCTATGCTCCTGTCTGAACATGGATTGAATCCATGATGAGATGTACAACCGGGTCACGTCCTCCATTGATAGTCGGGAGATTCGCATGAGCAACACTATGAGACGTAGTAGAAGGTTGTTGTCGAAGGTAGTGAGTCGTAGAGTCAGGTTCGCGTCGCGCCAACAATAATGGGCCAGTTCGTTATATGGTAAGGCGGATATCTCATCACTAAGCCCGAGCTTGCCCACACCGAGTAGACCTTGCACTATCGACTCCAGATTGAACTGCTCATAAGCTCCCGATAGTGCGTAAAGACGGATTGATGGGTTCTTCAAGAAACGATACATGTCCACATGCACGCCTCTTTGGAGAAGCGCCACATCCCTGCCCAAGTATATTGGACAGTGTTTGGCCATATCGATGCCCAGCTTCTCAGCACGATGATAGAGGTAGTTCAAGTCAAACGCATCACCGACGAATGTCAACACAATCGGGTAAGCATCAATCTTCTTGAATGCCTCAACAAGCATCTCCTTCTCGTCTTCAAAATAGACAATCTCCATCTCAGATGGATAGTCTTTGCCCTTGGGACCTTCCTCTATTTGAGCCCGCTTTAGCAAGAAACACTTCTGATAGCTTTCATTGTCAGAGAGTCCTATTGCGGTCACTTCGTACGGTGCAGTCCTGGCGTCTGGAACCCGGTTCTTCACGGGCGTGTAGACTTCTATGTCGACGGCAATCCGGCGGATATCGGGGACTTCGGTGAAGAGCATCGGAGCATATTCAGAGATTATTCTCTGACGACTCTTTTCAGTGCCAATCGCTTGTTTGAAATCATCAAACAGTTTGGTGTCAAGCTCCGGGTAACTGAGGATTAGATCTCCATTCTTTATCTTATATGGAAGTCCAGACACAATGTTGCGATCGTAGCTGTAGCAGTTACGGTAGCGGATTGCGGCCTCCCACGCATGGCTTATAGTCGCTCCCTCTGTCCTCTCCACCAGTCTGTCTCTGATTGACCCAGCAGAACCGCCTATGGAAAGAGGATCACTGGCCATCACCTTGGTCATAGCCACAGTTTCGTCACGCAGGAGGTCTGTTAGCTCGACTGATTCTGAGCGGACATATCCTCCATGGCTGCCAATCTTCTGCTCTGCCACTTGCACGGGAAAATCCGTATAGCAATAGGGCAGGTGCCCCGTGTTATCAAACCAGAAGTAGACTCTCTTGTCAGCTGGATTGTAGAGTCTCGCGAACGCTTTCCTCTGTGCTCCTGCATAATCAACCGACAATAGATACGAGGGGGGCAGATCATTTGGCACCTCACGTTCACCCACACGAAGCTCTGTCACAGTTTCCTCTGCTTCGTCGGGTACATCCTCATCATCTACTTCTTCACCCAAGGGTTCTGTGTTCTTAGGATTCTCTTCTTCTGACACTTCTATCTGCTCGTCTGATTCTTCAGGTTCAGATGAACTGAAGAAGTCCTCAAGACTCGATTGTGAGTCATCCTTCGGCCGCTTACCTTTCGCCAAATCCGCTCACCCCTATTTTGGATTGACTAGTCCTGATAAGCACTTCCAAAGGTAGAAACGGCGAACCCTTCATTAGTCTGGATGAGTCAAGCGTTGCCATGGTTCGCACACTATCCACAAACATCAAGGGGGCCATCTTCGCAAGGATGTATCCTGGAGAGGATTTGATAAAGACCATTGAGAAGGTGGCTATCGAGAATGATGTGAGGTCAGGGCAGCTCTCTCTCATTGGAGCGGTATCCACTGCAAAGTTACGTTGGTTCAACAGAACTACCGGAGAGTATAACGAATTCGTGGTGAATCGAGATACTGAGATAGTGTCCTGCATGGGCAACATTGCAAGAACAAGAGATGGGGGTCTTGTGGTACACGCCCACATGATTGTTGCTGATGAAGATGGGACTTGCTATGGAGGACATCTGGCACCCGGCTGCGAGGTTTCGGTGGTCGCTGAACTGATCATTATCGAGATGGAGCAAGAGATATTCCGAGTGAAAGATGAGGTGACCGGCCTCGGGCTCATGGACCTCTAGTCAGTGACTGTCCGTCACGCTGTAGGGCTAGCCCCAGATATCAGGCTAGCAAGCTTGTCTAGCTCCTCTCTTGGAGCCATCTCATCTCGGTAGTTCGGAGGGAACTTGAATCCGAAGGGGTCACCACTGTTTCGAGGTATCACGTGGAAATGAATATGGAAGACCTCTTGGCCGGCACCAGGACCGTTGGCGACAGCGTTGATAACACCTTCAGGGCCAAGTGCATTGTTGACCCTCCGCGTCAGCTCGGCTAGACGCTTGCTCAACTGGGCAAGAAGCTCTAGGTCAATATCAAAGAGATTGACATGGTGCTCTTTTGGAATTAGGAGACAATGACCCCTGGTCACCGGAAAGATGTCCATGAATGCCATAGATATCTCGTCCTCAAAGATGACAGAGGAAGGAATCTCGCCCTTGACTATTTTGCAGAAAATGCAGTCGCTGGACATATCACTAGCCGAAACAGAAGTCGGTGATAAAAGATTTGCAGCGATTGAGGATACCTGCGTAAGTCTCATTAGTCATATCTCATGCACACTATTCAGACCGGATAGCAGGTGGTCCATCTTTGAGCGGAAGAAGGAAACTGGTATACTTCGACCAAACCCAGAATGAGCGCGGCAGATTAGACACGACCTATTCCGAACTAGCAAAGCTCCTCAGGGACAATGACTTCGATGTTGAACCATACACTGAGTTCATGCTTCTAGCAAAGAACTTGGAGGACGCTTCTGTCCTAGTCTTCGGTTGCCCTAACAGCTCCAAGCTCAGACCTGCGGAGATTGATGTTCTGAAACGTTTTGTGATGAGTGGAGGGGGCCTCATGCTCCTATCACTATCTGGAGGAGACCGGGGCCTGATGAACAACATGAGTCAAGTTTCAAAGGACTTCGGAATAACATTCGAGAACACAGCATTGAGAGATGAGCGCAACAATGCTGGACTTCCTACAATGCCTATGATTACTGACATTGTGCAGCATCCTACCACTCAGGATGTAAAGGACCTACTCGTACCTTCAAGTTGCACCCTCAGCGTGACAGCAAAAGGTTTCGCACTAGCAAGTTCTGCAGACACAGGAGACCCTCCCAAGAAGCCGATAGTAGCTTGCGCCGAAGCCGGAAAGGGGCGCCTGCTCTGTGTTGGCAGCTATGAGGTCTTTCGAAGAGGAGGGGGAATGAAACACGCCGGAAACAAGCAGTTTGCAATCAACGCCTTCAAGTGGTTAAGCGGGGAGATAACCGCAGTAGAACCTGAAGTTGCTGAAACTGAAGAAACAGAGAGACCCAAGGCTAGGGCGAAGGCCAAGGAAGCGGCTAAGATTTCAGCTGAAACAGAGAAGACTCTTCGAAGACTGGTGAATGCAGTATTCGACCTTCAGAAGGATATCGGGAAGCTAGGCAAGCAAGTAACTGGAGTGGAGAAGAATCTTGAGCTGCTTCGCGATCAGTTTCAGGACTTCGCAGAGAAGGCACAGGAACAGCTAGGTGTCATGATTCCGGCAAGACAGTTCAAGACCGAAGAAGAGAACCTGGCGGCTGAGATTGAGGCGGACATAAAGGCACTTGAGAAAGAGGTCAAGTCTATTAGACAACTCAAGGAGCACGTGGAAGAGAGGCATTCCTCAGGATCAATGCCCAAGGAAACCTATACTGAACAGACCGAGAAGCTGGACGCAAGGCTGAAGAGTCTTGAGAAGAAGCTTGACACCAGGACTAGGGAGTTGGAGGAACTACTCAGCTAGGAGTCTCCGCTCTCATTATACGACTTCCAATCTTCCTGATTGGTGATGCAATCAAACCATAGACCTCTGAAAATGGTCGATGCAAGATGTATCCTAGGACTATGAGAAACAAGAAGAACAGATAGAACTCGCGGGTTGGCACGAGTACAAGCAGGCTGATTGCAGAGGGAAGCACAATCATGGGGGCAGATACGTTGATTGGTTTGGATTCCTTCCGGCAAATACCGGAAGTTGAGAGAATGGAGAAGTAGGGCACCAGTGCGACTAGATAGTATTTATAGATACCACGTGGGGAGAAGATATGGACCCAGAAGATGAGGAGAAGAGTCAGATAGAGAATCCGTCTCCAATAGCCTACAAGATTACGGTCGTCTTTCACCTCCAGAAGCATCATTGCTAGGAGTGGCAGTATGCCCAGTATCAGACCAATGGTGTAATAGGTTAGCAGATTCACAGCCTGAATCAGCCATTCTGGAGCACCGAGCACGACTAGTACAACGGCAGGCGTTATTGGATAGTTGATAGGTGGAGGATTCGTGAAGTCTGTGAGAAGCGTGGCACCGGCTCGCTGAAAGACATAGTAGACGTAGTTGACAGGGTCAAACAGATACGGAATAGAGAGCGCTCCTGCAAACACCAAAACCACACAAACAATCTTGGCAAGACCCCTGAAGTCGAAGTCATCGCTAGACAGTCTCTTCGGGTCGTTGTTCTCCTCTGTAGCCTCTTCAGTAGTCTCTTCTGGGCGAGGCGGTTGCTTAAGTATTACTGCAATGACAGGCAATGCCAAGAAGAAAGCAGTCTGTTTGAAGAACGCGGCAATGACCATCGCAATCACCCCTGAGATTCTCCTGTTCTTCATCAGTAGATAGAATGACAAGACAGTGAAGAAGACGAATGGTGCCGGGTTCAGCCATTCGAAAGCGGTGTGGTATAGGACAATTGGATTGAACAAGTACATAGCAGCCGATACTGCTCCTACTCTCTGGTTCATTGATAGGTAGGACCCAATACCATATACTGGGAGGGCTGTGAGGAAGCCAAAGATAGAGATGAGTAGGCCGATGCCTATGTCCGGTCGGATTATCTCACCAAGCGCACACAAATAGGCATACAGTGGTGGAAAGAAGTAGATGACATTGTAATCGGTTCCCTCGCGGACTAGCAGATTGAATTCATCTGTGTAAGGGACGCGACCGCTGAGTAACTGTTGCGACCATGAAACGTAGAAGTAGTCGTAATCAGCCCAGCCCTCTAGGTGGTAGCTGAATGAGTATCCGAAGAGGTTGATACTGCCTTCTCCATTCCAGACTGCTCGGGGCCAGTTTGGGTTCGCAAGGAACTCGGCAGCCGCGCGGTTGAATACCCACATCCAAACGATTGCAGCAACGGTGACCACAACCAGAATCAGACTGTGGTCACGAATTAGGGCGAAGAAGCGATTGAGTCTACGGACTGCTTGACCAGTCATGCTCCTAAGCCTCCGGTGCGACAATATCGGGGTAGGCATAGGCGACAATTCTGTCCCTAAGAGTAGATATCGGCAGGACTACGGGTTCGAAAACCGGGCCGATTCTTTGACGAATCCTACCGAATGGAGATGTCGCTGTGTACCAGACCTGACCGAATGATCGTGCAAAGTTGTAGCCGGCGAAGATGAATATGACGTACATTAGGTAGATGTTCCTGTGGGGAATCAGAATGGTAATGCTGAGAAGAAGTGGTATCCAGATCATGGGAGTCGTGAATGAGATACGTTCTTTCATGCTAACACACATTGATGCTGACGAGAGTATGGAGAAGAAGGGAGCGAAGAGAGTGAAGTAGTACTTGTACACACCTCTCGGTCCAGTCAGGTTCACCCAGAGCATCAGTAGAAGGGTGTAGAGGAGCAACCGACGAAGGTACACCTTGGACTGACCAGTGTATTTCGGCTCTAACACCATCAGAGCAGCAATTGCAATGACCCCCAAGGCTAGTAGGCCTCCAGAAAAGACGAAAATATCCAAGACCTCAGCCAGTTCAGGAAGTCCTGCGATTACCGGAAGCACTTGAAGACGGATTGGGCTGCCATATCCCGGGGGCTCTGTGAAGGAGTCTAGTCGGAAACCACCTGCCGCCAAACGCATGTATGACCAGAAGTGAGGCTGAGCCACAACAAAGGGAAACATCACGGCGGCAATGAATACCAAGACAACGGCTACACTTACGAGGAAATTACGCAAGTCTAGGTCCCCTGCCACGGCGTCAACAAGACGTTGCAGACGACCGGGCCTGACTTCTGTGCCCGGTTCTTGTCCTTCATCCTCCTCGTTATCAGTCGCTTCCTTCTGCGGCTCGCTCTCAGTATCAGGTGTAGCCTGCGGAGTCAGGGGTTTCATGATTAGATAGACGACCAACGGAATCCCCAAGAACCAAGCAGTCTGCTTGAAGAGAGCCGCCGTTACTATCAGCAAGGTTCCCGTATGGCGTTTTCCACGTACAAGCATGTAGAAGCCTGAGAAGAAGAAGAAAATGAATGGCGGCGGATTGGTCCAGAGATAGGTGACATGGAAGAGAACATTCGGGGCCGAAAGGTAGGTCAGTGCCGCAACTTCACCAACATGCCTGTTGCCAGACAATTCCTTCCCAAGACCAAATACCGGAAACACGGTCAAGAAGGCCAAAGCCACTAGCAGAAGGGCAATCCCCCAATTGTCTGGTATTAGCCAGATTCCGAAACCGTAGAGCACAGCTGTCAAAGGAGGGAAGATGTAGAGTCCAACGTTGTTCTCGTAGCCGTCAAGAACAATGTGGCCAAACTCATCACAGTATGGCATCACCCCGTTTAGGGTGTTGTGGCCCCAAGTCACGTAGAAGAATGTGTAGTCTGTGTAGCCCTCAAACTGGTAATGGACCTTGAAACCGAATATATCAAACTCTCCAGGAGTGTTGCCTAACCATACATCCCAGTTAATCCAAAGGTCTTCGCTGAGGTACCCTTGCAGGGACAGATTGAAGATTGGCACCCATATGGCCAGACCTACAATGAGTATTAGCAGGAGTATTCCGTACTCAATGAGGAAGCGTAGGACCCGCCTCTTGATCTCCGCCACGTCCATAGCGAATCGTGTTCGGGGTCACTCCCTAATATTTCTCCTCATCAAGAAGGACATGCACATTTCTGCCAGAAGTGCTCACAAGCTTCTGTTATTCGGATAGGACAGCGGTACTAGTCGTCCCGCTCTTGTTGACCTCTATAACAGGAACACCCTCCCACCCCTGGACATCTGTGTGAGTAATCAGGAATATCTGCTCGAAGCTCTCATCATTCACGAGGTTTCTGACAACTGAAGTACGACGGCCCCTGTCGAGTCCACCCAAGGGCTCATCAAGAAGGACACATCGTACACGTGGCGATATCGGCGGGCTGTCCCTCAATGGCCGAATGCTGCTCATGGTTCTGCTTATTCCAAGTCGCAGACCCAAGCT
>JAEORS010000066.1:0-9021 GCA_016840795.1 Candidatus Thorarchaeota archaeon
CCTTTCGTAGATTTCCCGTGGCGTCCCAAACTGCTGGACATAACCTTGATCCATTACAGCAACTCTGTCCGAAATGCTCAGGGCCTCGTGCTGGTCATGAGTGACGTACACTGTGGTTATGGACATCTCTTTATGGATCCTGATTATCTCTTCTCTCATCTCGACCCGCAGCTTTGCATCAAGGTTCGATAGAGGTTCGTCCAATAAGAGAACACCTGGCTCTATCACCA
The DNA here is from genome assembly GCA_016840795.1 of Candidatus Thorarchaeota archaeon. Lineage (GTDB taxonomy): Archaea > Asgardarchaeota > Thorarchaeia > Thorarchaeales > Thorarchaeaceae > SMTZ1-83. The sequence goes on from JAEORS010000066.1 coordinate 231, forward strand.
GCGCCCGTGCAAGCGCCACACGCTGCTGCTGGCCACCCGACAACTGATGTATGTGCCGATGCCCTAGGTCTTCCATCCGCACAAGACTGAGTGCCTCGCCCACTCGCCGTTCAATTGCACTCTTGGTGTACTTCATTCCGTTGATTCGCTTCAACTTCAGCCCGTATGCTACATTATCAGACACTGACATGTGGGGCCAGAGGGCATAGTTTTGGAAGCACATTCCTGTGTTCCTCTTATGCGGGGGCACCCCTGTCACGTCTCTATCGTCGAAGTATATTTTGCCTCGGTCTGGTGCGTAGAAACCAGCAATCAGACGTAGAAGAGTTGTTTTTCCGCATCCTGATGGACCGAGGAGGGTAGAAAGCTCCTCTTCTTCAAGAATCATGTTCACTTCATCAGTTGCGACAACATCACCGAAAGTCTTACGCAAGTTCTCCATTCTAATCTCTACCAAGTTGTTCACCTCAGATGCCTGTAATAGCAGCGGACCTAGCTCCCAGGATTCTGTTGGTCACCGTAATAACAATCCATTGCATACTCATTAGTACAACTCCTAAGCAGGACGCACTGGCCGGCCCACCGTAGGGTCCAATCATATCCAGCACTCGAGATGTCCAATATGTCATGGGTGCTTCTGAGTGCCCAACACTCCCTAATATCAGACTCGTGCTAACCTCGCTCACTGAATACACAAATGAAAGAAGTGATCCAGCAAGAACACTTACACCTATGAGGGGGAGAGTGATCTTGACGAAGGTTCTGTTCTTGCTGGCCCCCAAGTTCTGAGATGCTTCTTCAAGAATGACAGGCGTAGACATTATCCCTGCGTACGCCGCTCTGACCGTGAACGGAAACTTACGCACCGCATATGACATGACTATGAGAAAGGCAGGATGCCCCGATGGGAATATCGGAGTAGCATAATATAGCGTGAAGAATCCTGTGGCAATCACGATTCCAGGAAGAGCAATTGGCGAAGTGACAAGCAAGTCAAGTGCAGTCCTACCGGGGATGTCCTTTCTGGCAATTATGTAGGCAGCGCTTGACCCCAGGAGTACGATGATTATGGTAGCAATCACCCCATACGTAAGCGTGACATTCACCGAGTTTGCCACATCAGGAAATGCCCATAACACATCATAGTTGCTCAGAGTCCATTCATTAGGGAATAGGCTGGTAGGTGCCCAGTCTCCAGCCAACGAAATCATGATGACACTGATTTGAGGTATTAGAGCAAGAAACAGAACAGGAATCAGAATGGCATACAGTAGTAGTGTCGCCCTCCTGCTTATTCTTCTGGTCCTCGGGTTCCATTGTCCACCTTTGGTTCCGGAATCATAGGACCTCAACGACGTGTATTTCCGAATAGCTATAAACCCCACGAGTGCGAACACAAGAAGCAAGATACCTATCGCAGGTCCTTTAGGATCGACTTGGCCCGATTGAGTTGCGACATTCGCCCAGACTTGAAAGGCAAGAGTGTTTCTGGCTGATTGGTGATCTTGGAAGACGATAGGCGAACCAAGATCCTCGATGCTGAGAATGAATGTCAAGATAGCTCCAGCCTGAATTCCAGGAATTGCTAGGGGAAGTGTAACAGACCGAAACAACCGGAACCCTGTTGCACCTAGATTCTCGGCTTGCTCCTCTAAAGATGGATCTATGCTCATAAACGAAGAGTATGCGTTTAGATAGACCAACGAGAATAATGAGAACGACTGTACGAATATCATTGCAGCAAGTCCTCGCAACCATATGCGAACCGGCAGAATGTGTAACGTATCATAGAACAGCTTGTTGATGAACCCATCAAATCCCAAGAAGACTTTGATGCCAATAGCACCAACAAATGGGATTGCCAGGATTGGAAATATCAAGAGTGTACGAATCACTCTCTTTCCCACGAATTCGTATCGTGCTATTATGAAAGCAAAGAAGACTCCAAGGAGAATAGAAGCCGCGGTAACAATAATAGCGACGTAAATCGAGTTGAAAATGGCTCCCAGGTCGGGACCCCAGATTGCCAAGAGATTGACCGCTGGGAGAAAGCCCGCACCGTTAAGGTTTGCTCGGAAGTCTATGTTGCCAGTAGCCTGATTGAATATGAAAGGCCAGATGTTTGGGTCTCTGAAGAGACTGGCGATATGGTCTAGTGTGAACCCTCCAGCAGCATCTTGGAAGGAAAACACCACCACACTCAGGATAGGCAATACAAGGAATGTGGTGAAGACTCCTATGACCGCAACGAGTTGAATTGTAGTGAGGGCGTCCAGCTCACGACGTATTTGCCGTGCGCCAGCACGAATTCTTGTCCTAGATCTAGAAGCCAACTGGCGACTGTTAGTCAAGGGGTGCCTAAAGAAACCCCCAAATCGCCTAACGCCACGAATGATGAAAGAACCTGCAGCCCTAACTCTTCGTGAGAACGCTGAAGCTATCTTAAAGGGAGCACCCTTGAGGTAGCTCACCAGAACGCTCCGACGATCAGCCGGAACGAGCTCGGAATCAACCTCAAGGGTGTCTGTATCTTGTGCTTCGATTTCTTCGCTAGAGCTCAATGAACTCCGACGCCTTTCATCGTTTCTCAGTTGAGACTATGTCTAGGATGTTGGCACTGTCGCCTTCACTGCATCATACTGACCATTAGCCAGAGTCGTCCATTCGTTCTGGAACCAGGTCAGAACGGCCGATTCAGTCAGATAGCTGTTGATTGACTGAGCGTAGGCCAATGTGAATGCCCCGCCGGTTACTGTAGCGTTATAGTCGCCAACAGTGATTATCTGGGACATTGCAGCTGCGTAGGTGTCCACTTGAGCCTCTGTGATCCAGCCATTGCTCCTAGCAGTCACAATGGCGTTCCAGCATTCGACAAGCTTGGTCTGTGCATCGTAGAACACAGCCTCGAAGTAGTACTTGAATGAGTTGCTGACACTAAGAGATTCAGCATCAGAGAAGTCAAGTCCTGTACTAGTCTTGGTCGTGTTGTATGCAAGGTAAAGCGCGTCATGCAAAGCCTCGTTGCCGGTAGGCACAGGCTCCGCAAATGCTGCTTCGATAACTGGTAGCCTCATTGCACTCGGATCAAGCCAGACAGCTTGGCCCTCGGCCGATAGTACATAGTCAACAAAGACCTCAGCGAGGTCCTTCTGTGTACTCGTTGCGGCGACAGCAATCGGATCTCCATTGATGACAGTGTAGTCGCTGGGCACGATATAGTCACAGACTCCGGGTCGGTCATATGCGGACTGATAGCCGTAGAAGTCAATCGAGAATGCAACTCCTACTGCGCCATTGTCCACGGCGGCCTTGACAGCCGATGAGCCGCCAGGAAACTGGGAGTTACCCGCGATACGCGCCAGTAGGTCCCAACCCGCGTCCCATCCATAACCTTGAGAGATAATCTCATAGCATCGCCTGTTTGACGATGACCAGGGCGCGTTTGACATCGCAACCGAGGGCAGAAGTGGCAGATACTTGCCATATGTCCAGTTACCGAGGTCCACCCAAGTTTCGGGTGTTGGAAGGCTCCATTGGGTAAGGAAGTAGTTGTTGGTCGTAAAACCGAATGTTGATACTGCTGCGGCAATCCATGCAGTTTCGTTCAGCGAGTTGTTTCTCTTCAGGTCAACTCCACCAAACTCATCAGGAACCCTCGCCTCCACTGTCTGCATCCGCGTACTGGTCAGTGGTTCTAGGCGATTATCAACCATCAGCTGGTCGAAAACGGTCGGGCCTCCTCCCCAGACAACATCAGCGTCGCCTGCATCAATAATATCATCCCACTGCGCATCCGGAGGATCATACCACTCGATTGCAGTGATGTTGTAATCATCCGCGAGGTCGGTGGCCAAGAATGCAGTTTCGTAGAGATTCTGCAATGCGACACTATGTCGAGTTAGAATCTCAAGAGTATGCCCTGGTGGGGGTGTTGTGGTTGTTGTGGTGGTGGTCGTAGTGGTTGTTGTGGTCGTAGGTCCAGGTAGACCGCCGAGCATAACAAAAGCTACTCCGGCAACACCGATAATCACGATTACAACTATAGCAATAATCATGTTCCGACTGCTGCCTGATGTATATTCGCTCATTTCTCACTCCTCTATCACTTGAACAGAATATGTTCTATCCATGTTCTGTTGCAATGTAAGGGTGTTCAACATGCCTATAAGTCTCATCTTTATTCGCGACTCATTTTGAACAGATTTCTAGCTTCATTGAGGCTTCACAGAGCAAGTTCGAAAAACGCTGAACTCAAATCAGAATTTCGGCAGACTCATCGGTTAATGAAATCAGCCTGCGGTTCCACAAATCTTCTTATGGAAATAATACAAGCGGATTGTGCCAGCGCGTCTGGGGGGTAAAGACATGGCTCATAGGCCTGAAACCGAACTGGTGGAAAACGAAATAGAGCTTGGGATAATTCGCTCGTTTGGTTGGTCGATAATCGAATTCGAGGCCTCTCTGTTTCAGAAGTATCTTCACATTTCAGCACCGGCCTCAATCATGACTGAGCAGGATTTCAAGAAGCACCTCAAGGAGATGCACTCCAAGGGTTATGTTTCTCCGCTTGAGTTTCAAGGCAAGAGAGCATGGAGAAAGCTTGTAGTTGAATCAGATCTCGAGGAAGAGTTGCAGGATGAAGAGGAGATAGGACGGATAATCGAGAGAGCTCGTGAAACTAGAGCGAAGATGAAGAAGAAGCGACTATCCCCTCGTGACAAGCTTGTCACCGAATCTCGAGTTATTGCGGAGGAGATTCTTCGCACCTTGAAGCGAAAGGTACTGAAAGGAGAGCTCACAGATATCGAGGTGACAGAAGTGCTTCAGCTTCATATCAGGGGCATGCGCCGTGCACTTGCAGGGTCTTCAAGCGAGTTTCTCGAGTACGTAAGAACTAACCTTCCTAGCATGAGAAAGCCCATGGAGAAGATTCTCCGGTCCAAGGGAGAGGATGTGCTCCTTCTCAGCCTCAGGCTCATAGCCGCTGGTTGAACTGGACTAGAATGACCTGCTGGTCAAGAATTCTGATAGAGATATCAAGAACTCCAAATACTCCGGGTCAAGCGGCGGATTGGTGTTGCTGAGTGCATCCTGAGCCGCCTTGAGAAGGTCATCGCGTATCTTCTCAGTCGCCTCAAGCGCACCTGATTCTCGAAACAAGGTTCGTACCTCTTCCACCTCGTCCTCTGACATGTCTGCTTTGCCAAGAAGATTCTGAAGGGTCTTCTTCTGCTTGGCATCGCTCTTCTTGAGAGCCTGAATGAGAAGCATCGTCTTCTTCGCCTCTCTAATGTCTCCGGCAGCCGACTTTCCTGTTACAGACTCGTCACCAAACGAACCAAGGATATCATCCTGCATCTGGAAAGCCTGTCCGACTTTCACGCCGAACTCACTGAATGCTCTCAATTGAGCCTCGCTAGCCCCGGCAATGGTAGCACCCATTTGAAGGGCCTTTTGAAACAGCGTGGCAGTCTTTCTATAGACCATCTCAAGGTACGTGTCTTCACTGACATCTGGTATTCTAATCATGGACATTTCAAGCAATACACCCTCGACAAGGTCACTGAATCCCTTCTGGTAGTATCCCAATAGCTTCATAGCAACCTCAGGTTCCAATTCAGAATGAGTTATCGCCTCACCCCCAAGATTGATGAGAGAGTCTCCCCCTAAGATTGCGAGAGTCATACCGAAGTCTTCTGCTCTGTCCTGACCGGCATCAAACTGCTCCTTCAGCCAGTCCCGATATCGGGCATGGAAGGTTGGACCACCGCGTCTTGTTTCATCATGGTCAATTAAATCGTCATGGAGAAGTGAACCGTTGTGAAGGATCTCCAGTGAACAGGCTGCTCGGTAGAGATGCTTAACATCGACCTGCTTCCTCACAGCCTTGTGCGCAACGACGAAAGCCAATGGTCGGAGCCTCTTCCCACCACGCATGATATATTCCTTGATGTTGTCATAGTACTCATCATGGGTCGGGCCCATATGATGCGCCTCGCTGCGCTTCCACGATATGAACTCGTCAAGGGCGGCGTCTATCTTCTCGACCTCTTCCTTCCAAATCTCGTCGAAACGGCTCATGTGGACCCCTCTCTCGAATGAGCTACACACGAATCAGAGGTAGGCTCCTTTTTAGAGTTTCCAAAGTCCTGAACTCTAATGGAGGAGTGAGCGAACCCATCATCGTTCGCCAAAGGACCTTTGATATGCTTACTGGCCGACGATTTCTATCCCGTTCAGAGCAATCGTTGGCATAGCGTAGTTGGAATTCACTTCGAGGTCAGACCCAATCATCAGCTCCCTACCTATTGCTTCAAAGAGGTTGCCGACCAACAGAGAGTAACGTATCTTCGTGGTCAGCTCTCCATTCTCAATCAGCTGAGCATTACGCATCTCATTCGAGAACGCACCTGACAAAGGATCTACCTGAGGCCATGCAAAGTGCTCAACGTATACACCGCGATCTACTTCGCTGACTATTTCATCGACACTCTTGGTTCCTGCCGGAATCTCGAGAGTCGTCGGGCTACATCTTGTGGGCGATGTAAACGCTCCTTGGGCATCTCGAGAATCTCGCCTCAACCCGTTTCCGGTTGATTCGAGGTCAACTTGAGCGGCGTTGTAGCTATCAAAGAGGTAGGACTTCAGGACGCCTTTCTCGATGATGCTGGTGGTCTGCATCGGAACTCCCTCGTCGTCCACGGCGGCACTCAGCAATCCAAGCTCTGAGAGACCGTTGTCAACCACAGTCAAGCTCTTGTCTGCGATCGAGTCTCCCACCTTGTCCGTCCAGGAGCTTCTTCTATGGTTTACGTTCTCTGCTGACGTGCAGAATCCGACGAGCATTCCCAGCATCTCACTGCCTTCACTTGGGGCAAGCACTGCCACGGCGTCCTTCCAGTTCTCCTTGAATGCCTTGGCCTTGAGTACGTCTGATGCTTGATTTCTGAGTTTCTCTCCAACGGCAGGGAAGTCAATATCTTGTAGTCTTCTAGACCAACACCTCTGAACGCCCTCACCAACTGAATCTGCGTTTTCAGTCTTTGCAGTGAAGAAGCCGAAGATCATCGTAGACTTGGACCCAGCGTCTACTCCCAATGAATTCTGTACTTGAAACTCCACGGAGCTAGCGCGGAGGACACCGTTTGGAACTGACATTGAATCAGACTTGGCCGCCTTGACGACGTCCATCGCTTTCTCAATCAGAAGGGAGCTATCAGCATTTGCAGTCTGTTCATCGAAGAAGTGGTCAAAGGGCACTGTTGGCTTCTTTGGGTCAGGCAGAGAGCGGAACTTTGGGTCGGCAGAGCTCATCCTGGCCATTGACTTAGCGCGACGTACAACATCCTCGACAGACTCGGATAAGAGGGTAGAGCTCGTAAAGCCAATCTGGTTTCCGAGAATGAACTTAAGCCCAACACCGGTTTCTTCCTTTGCATCTACAATCTTTGGAATATCGTCATCGATGTATACACTTGAGGTCTTGGTGGAGATCACGAAGGCTTCAGCCTGAGATGCTCCCTCCTTCTCAGACCCATCCATGAGTCGACCAGCTATGTCGGTGAGAGTCATCTTAGCCTCCTCCTACAATCATCTCAGCCCGCATATGAGGTCCGCCGGAAGTGACCGGCGCCCAGTCTTCCTCGCCCTTGCCGCAGGTCCCGGCTGAGAAGCTCAGATCCTTCCCGACTGCATCCACTGTGGCGAGAATGTCAAGAACCTTTCCGGTGAGTGCCATGCTTCTGACTAATTCCGTCATTTCTCCGTTCTTGATTATGTACCCCTTTAGTGCGGTTACCTGCACACCTCCACCCACGACATCTTCCATTCCGGATCGCGACTTGACTACGTAGATTCCATCCTTCGTGTCAGAGATTATCTCCTCGTCTGACCAGTCACCCTTGTCGAAGAACGTGTTGGTCATTCTAGCAAAGACTCGACGATTGTAGTCTTGAGCACGCCCATTTCCCGTCGGACTGACTCCCATAAGAGCCGCAGTTTCAATGGTGTGAAGATAACCAGCATAGACGCCCTTGTCGATTATCATAGTCCTTGATGTCGGTGTGCCCTCTGAATCGAAAGGAATGGTCCCGTACTTGCCATCGAGTGTGCCGTCATCCACCATCGAGACTAGCTTAGAGCCCACTCGCTTGCCAACCATGTCGGTGAGGAAAGAGCGTCCCTTCACAACCTCATCGGCCTCGCTTGCGTGTCCGCATACTTCATGTGCCACGACACCCGCTAAATCGCCATCCATAACGACCTTGAGATTCCCCGAGGGCGCTTTCGACGCGGAGAGCAGCTCAATAGCCCCATGTGCAGGCTTGGAGGCGAACTCTGAGGCGTCTAGTGTCCTAATCATCTCAAAGCCTTTCAATCCACTGACACTGTCATGTTCATACTGCATTCTGTCGCCCTCTCTGGCGACGGGATTCACAATTGAACGAATGCGCAGCTCATCCCACTCAAGGCGAGTTCCAACAGTGTTCACAAGTCTGTTGACTCGCTTTGCATCCATATAGACCGAGTTCATGTTCACAATCCTGTCATCAACCCTCTGTGCCTTGTCAAGCTCCATTACAAACTCCAGCTTGTCCTCCGTCGGCACATGAGCAGGATCCTCTTTCACCTTCTGCGAAACGCGCTTCTGAATTGGAACGACTCCTGAAAGGTCAATCTTCTTTCGAGCGTATTTCGCTGTTGCCTTAGCCATCTTTGTAGCGTCGGAGAGGAGCCTCTCCAGCCTCTCATCGGTCAATGCTTCCGTAGTAGATGCTTGTCCCCAGCTCTC
>JAEORS010000007.1:0-29668 GCA_016840795.1 Candidatus Thorarchaeota archaeon
TAGTCGGCGCGGTTCACGGCCTAGACCGTCAACCGTCGTGATTCTTTGGATTCACTAGTAGTTACATCATGAGCGTGATGGTCAGATGTCCTCAAGAAGTAGACAGGCAGCGGCAAGGACCCGAGACAAGTGGCGTGAGAAGACTTGGTATCAGGTACTTGCACCGGAGTACTTCGATAGTAAGGAAATGGGCACCACGCCAGCCGGCAGCCCTGAACTGCTGATTGGTCGTACAGTACAGCCAACGCTCTATGATCTAACTGGGGACTTTGACCAGATTCATGTGAAGATCCGATTCAAGATACTGGAAGTCACGGGACAGCAGGCCCAGACGGTCTTTCATGGACATGAATGGAGCTCGGACTACCTTAGAGGTCTTGTCAGAAGAGGCACTTCGAGGATAGACTGGATTGGCCCAATTCTGACAAAGGACGACTTCCTCATGCGCATCTCAGTCATTGTCTTCACCACAACTCGGTCAAAGACAAGTCAGGAGCATGCAGTGCGAAAGACCATTGAACGCATAATCAGAGCTCATGCGAACAAACATGTCTTTGATGAACTGGTTCAGAAGGTACTTCTTGGAGATTTGGCCTCAGAGGTTCACGAAGAGGTCAAGAAGATCATCCCAGTCCGAGAGTGTGAGATTAGGAAGAGCAAGGTCCTGAAGGGGCCAGAGGAAGTAAAGGCTCGAAGAGCCCGGCTTCGAAGAGGTACCAAGAAGGAATAGGCAGCACACTCAATCCGAGATGGTTTCTAGTCTGTCCAGCGCCTGCAGAAGTAGCACCATAAGATTAGCGAGCTTGGTCAATTCCTCAGGATTGTCCTCAGATTCAAGCACGTTGGTCAGCGTTGAGAGTTTTCTGATCAGTGTTTCTCTGAGTTTCGGGATTAGGACCTTGACTGCCTCGGCTTCGGCCTCACGATCCGACTCTACAATGACTACCCTTCTGTCACATGTTGCACAGTAGATGTCATCTTCCACCTTCAGTAAAGGTGAACCGCATTGTGGACAAGACTGAGCCAACATTGTCGCTCCACGGCGCAGAAGCTCAGCCATCTTCTTTATGGAATTCTCACTCTCGTCAGTCATAATGGCCACAGATGAGTGAGAAACGCAGTCTGATATAAGACATCCCAAGGCGTCCTGGACTCATTGCTATGCCAAAATCTTGATATGGTAAGTGGCATGCTCTCACAATTGTATTTCGCACACCATCTGTGCGTAGAGACAATTCAGAGGTGAGTCCTAATGGACCCCGAAGCACAAGAGAGCATGAATTTTAGCAAGCAGCTTTTGAAGCAGATATCTGAAAACAACTCGGTTCCCCGCAACATCAGACGAGCCGCCAACGAAGCCATTGCCGCCCTTGAAAGCGAGGATGATTCGCCTGCTGCAAGGGCGCAGAATGCCATAGCAATCCTGGATGAGCCAAATCAGGACCCGAATTGTCCAAATTACGCTCGAACGAGAATCTGGCGCGTATTGAGCTACTTGGAGCCAATACGTGACGCCTGAACAGGACGTTTCGAATTCACGTCAGTCTTGGACAATCGTGGTGGAGAATCGAAGGCTTTGCCTGGGGCCAGTGTTTGCCGATGATAAAAGCGCGGATAAGAGGAATATACTCGCAGTCATTGACACAGATTCTACTGCAAAATCACTTCGAAATGGTTCAGCCCACTCCTGAAGTGGCAAGACGGTTCGGGTTGCCATTCAGAAACGAGATTCCCGATGTGGACATTTGGGACCGAAGTGATTTGCAGGGCATTGTGGCAATTGCATATGAGTCAATCCTGAACCGACTGACCGAAGTCTTACGCAGAAGACTCGGATGGGTTATAACCCGCACGCCAAGAGTTGCAAAGAGCTCGATTTACAAGGGATATGTGCTGGGTAGGGATGAAAGGACGGGGCAGAACAGAGTCGACCTAGGAGTGATCTCAGGACTACTTCCAGACAGGGGCTTGAAACGCGGGGATGACCTAATGGTTCAGATTCGCGCCCACGACTACGGACGCAAAGCACCAGTTCTCTCTTCAAGCATAACAATACCAGGACGTGCTGCTGTTCTGCTGCCCGAACCAGTCGTACGACTTAGTACGAAGATAAAGGACGTTGATACAAGGGATGGCCTTTTGAATCTCGGTCGAAAGATTCGTGAACACACTGAGAACTGGGGTATTCTATGGCGCACTGCAGCCCATCGACTCACGGAAGAAGAGCTGCGCAACGAGATTGATGATCTATTGGATATGGCACAACGAGTCTACTCGAAGTACAATGATTTGGATGGGGCAGGGCTCCTGTTTGAAGGGACTAGCAATGCTGACATTGAGTTCCCATCAGAGGTCAAGGAAGTCTTGGACAAGACTAGGGCGAAGATCAAACCTACTATCGACAAACATCACTTCTTCAAGAGTGCTGGATATACGCCCCTGGTGGATCTAGCAGAGATGGTGATTGAGGACCGTCCTGAAGAGAGGGCGTATATGACGTCAAAGATTGAGAAGGTGGTTGGTCTGGACATGCCACAGGTTGATGACCCAATCAACATTGAGCATGTGAAACTGGACGGACGGTCAATACTTCTCACTAAGGGGAGAGTTGTGGAGATTACTCCTAAGGGCCTAGTGATTCGAAGACAGTTTCGCCATACTAATCGCAAACTCAAGATAGTGCAGGACTATCCTGGGGATATTGAGGTTCCCCGAGGCGAGGGTGATTATGCTCTGACGCAGGTGGTTCCAGGGTCCATGACGCTTGTCACAAGTTACTATTCTGTGGACGGTCAGCTCAAGGGCACTTACATAAATGTCAATACGGGTGTGGAGCTCTATCCTGAGGATGGTAGCGGCCCAGGCCGCATCCGGTACATTGACCTGGAGATTGACGTGATAAAGACACCATCAGAGCAAAACGAAGAGATTCGTGTCATCGACCAGCACTTGTTGAAACGGGCCGTTCAGAGGGGGTTCATAACGAAAAAGATGGCAGATCAAGCGCGGGCAAAAGCTGATGCCATTTACGATGACTTGATGCTCCAGAGTGGCAGCCAGAGTAAGTCCTCGAGCTAAGAGGCCCATATGGCCCTTCTCTCTGTCTAGTCGACGACCTGAATTGTTCTCAGAGAGAGATCAATTGCACTCATTATGTCTTCAATGGTTGCTCCAAGACTCTTCAGCTCCCTAGAACAACTGATTTGGATGGACAGCATGCTTCTATTGTGATCTGTATTGACTGCAAGACCATTCGGCAGGGGAAGGTTATCTGGAGATATTGCCTGTGCTACTTCTGCCGCATCCTTTTGAGATTGAAGTTGAAGCTCTATTCGAACAAGCATCTTGCACCGCCTCATCATAGCTCAAGAAGGGTTTCTTGGAGATTGTTTCGTGTTTCCTTAGATGTATCATCAGTCAGGATTGAATTTGTGGAAACAGTAGTAGCGTTAATTCCCTTTGTCTTCATGATGCGAAGTAGACTCTGTAGATGAACTACGCCGGGCCTCCAGGTGACACTTATCCCCTCGCCCTCTGTGAATATCATCACCATGTCGGCTAATACAAGGTCTGTTTCCAGTATGATACGGCCGAGGTCTCCCAGCATCTTTCTCTTACCTTCGCTGGTCTGAATAATGGCCAGGGAGTCTCTTATCTCTGGGATCTCATTCTCTAGTGACATACGGAGTCCTTGAAAGGCCCGGATAAGTTCTCTTGAGTAGGTCAGGTAGGAGTTCAAGAAGCTCTGTAGCTGTTGTGCGCGGTCACCCATGTATATGGCGGAAGAAGTGCCGATCTCCTGGAGAGTCAAGGCAATCTCAGATATGGACCTTATTCCAGAGACCAGTCGCATTGGGCTTTCCTTCCGTTCTTGAGCAAGTGAGAAGTCTTGGCCCAGGATGTAGTGAGTTGTGTTCGAGTCAAGATTGGGAAGGAGAATGCCATTGAGTCTCTTCGCCTCTTCGTTTGTGAGTGAACTTATGGGCATTCGAAGCTTCGAGAACGGGACATCAGCCTCTTCCAAGGTTCGCTCACAATTCTCATGCCTGCCGCTCAAGCCCTGCAAGTATGGACGGATACTGTATTCAAGGACCTCGTTGAGAGGCGTGAAGTTCGCTCCGAATATTCTGTAGCCTCTATGCTCCTCTATGAGTTTCTCTTTCTGTGCTGATGAAACAAGAGACTTTGCAGCACCCTTCAACTGGGCTAGGACATCAAACCCCTTGCTCCATGAGAAGTTGCCAACCAGTGTTGCTGCGGCTGCCAACTGCAGTTCTTGGGAAGTGGCATTCAGGTTCTCCTTGGCAATGACATAGGCCGCTGCTGAGATTGTGTGTTCATCACCGATTCTTAGTGATTCAGCCTGACTAGAGTCATGAGTGCCGCCGACAAGGATTGGATAACCAGTCCCCTTTTTCACACGCTTCTTTCCTGCCAAGTCGATGCCAATCAAGATTACTGTGGATTTAGAGTGTGTCTTTCGAAGAGCGTTGACCTCCTCAACGGTCATGACAGGTTCTAAGAAGGTCAATTGGAAAAGCCCATCTGACCTCAAGATCGATCTGCAGATTAACGAGGCCGACATAGTTGCCTCAGGTAGAGTAGAACTAGCTACAAGGAAATGCTTCCGTGGGTCTATGGTCAGACTATCCTGTTGCTTCGTGATGGTCTTGAAACTAGCAGCCTTTCCCCTTTTTCCACTCATCTTGGGGGTCTAAGTCATGCCCTTGATGATAAAGCTACCTCAAGAGAACAGCTGCTTGGTCAGGACTGTACTTCCAATCTGACGGTAAGACGTGCTTCCTTCTGTAGTACTTGGATAGTCTGTGGATTTTGCTCTCCACAAGCTGAAGTCCTCGTTTTGACACAAAGTCCTTCTTGTTTTCCTCGAGGTGTCGTCTTATTCTGACTGCTTTTGCAATCATATTGCGTAGGTCTTCTGGGACTTGTCGCTCAAGAGCATGCTCTTTGATGAGGGTCATTATGTTCTTTCCTGTAAGGACCTTCACCAATGGCACACCATACTGGTCTCGGAGAATCATTCCTATCATTGATGGCGAGTTGCCGGCCTTCGCAAGTTCAACCACCTTTGTCTCCACCCACTCAGCGTTCTTTTCCTTGTCCATCCATTCAGGTACGCGTAGAGTGGAAGGTCGTCTGCTTCCAGACTGGCCCTTTCGTCTAGTGTGCATTCTGGCCATTGAGAATACCTCTAAGGTGTAATAGTCCCAAAACACCGGGTCTGCCCCATCGCAAATGGTTGTCGATATAAAGATTGTCTTCTGTCGCGTTCTTCTACATCACATAATCAATGGTAGCGACCACGGGTACGAATCTCACTCGCCCTTGACAAGACTTCCTCAGCCTCCTCCCTCATCGTCCGTCTATAGCCGACTAACGCAGATTCCAAGATGATTTCTTCGTGGTCCCAGTGAGTAGTCTCGAAAGCCCGACGCATCAGGTGGATGTCCACCCCCTTCATTTCTACGGTGGCGTTCATCTCAGCCAGTCCAAAGTCAATCAACCATAGTTTGGACTGTTTGTCAACTATCACGTTGCTAGTGGTCGGGTCTCCATGAACAACTCCGCCCTTATGTAGAAGGCCGATTAGTCGCCCAAACTCCTCACATAGCTCGCGCAACTCGCCCTCAGAGACCACGCCCACGAGTTGTTTCAGCTGCTTTCCATCGATTAGGTCCATGACAAGTGTGTGTTGTTTCCTGTCAATCCACAGTACTGATGGTGTAGGAACACCTAGGCTCCGTGCCACGGTCAACATCTTGCATTCTCTACTTGTTCTGGACAGTCTCAATAGATCATCAATCTTCTTCAGTAGGTACGGCTTTGGGGGGCGATGCTTGAGAATGAATTCTCGACCCCATTGTTCAAGTCTGAAGATTATGGACTCAGCACCAAGAGTAAGCTGCTCAGTCATCAACTTCCCTCCAGACTACGTCCTGTTCATCAGTACGCCATTTCGGCAAGACATGAGAGTCAGAGACCTTGAGTGTGTCCCCGGCTCCATATTGTACCACTCCCGTCCAAGCAATCATTGCACCCTGGTCGCCAGCAAGCGATGGGGACACCCTATGAAACAGGGCATCATGCCTACCGGCTACTCCTTTGAGAATGTCCGTGAGTCGGTCGTTACGGGCGACCCCTCCAGTCAGAAGAAGTTCTCTCTTCTTAGTGTGTGCAATGGCCCGCTCAGCAATCTCGGCAAGCATTCCGAAAGCGGTTTCCTGAAGACTAAAGCAAATCTCGGAGAGAGGTGTTCCTTCAGAGTACAGTTTTCTGGCTGCAGTCAACATCCCCGAGTAGCTTAGGTCCATTCCTTTCACGGAGTAAGGAAGCTGATGGTAACTGGATGCCTCCTTTGCTTTCCGTTCAATCTCAGCACCTGCTGGGAAACGCATGCCTACTGCTCGGCCAAAGGTATCAAGCATATTCCCTACGGCGATGTCTAGTGTTTCACCGAAAGTGCGGTAACGCTTCCCAGCATAGGCGATAATCTGAGTATTCCCTCCAGAAACATACACGGTAACGGGGTCTTGAAAGGCAGACTCAAGACTCCCAATCTCTATGTGAGCAATGCAGTGGTTTACTCCGACCAGAGGAACAGATAGCCTGAGAGATAATGTGCGTGCTATTGTTGCTGTAGTTCTCAGACAAGGACCAAGTCCGGGGCCTCTGGAGAAAGCTATCAGGTCGATTTCTTGGGGACTGATGCCTGCTCTCTCCAATGCGCTTCGAATTACTGTAGGTCCTACGTCAGAATGATGACGGCTAGCTTCACGTGGATGGATTCCACCCGAGGGTGGCGAGAACATGTCCCAGACGTTGGATAGTATGGATCCGTCACTAGATACAATACCAACACCAAAGGAGTGGGCAGTCCCTTCAAGACCCAGACAAATCAGAGGCATTTTGACCCGTTTCCGTGTGATTAGGAACCTGGTCCACACTTAACGTTGACGCGTCAAGAATTCTGCTTCAATTTCAGCAAAGACTTTATAATGCACACAACTGGCCCTGAGTTGAGGCGAGGCTCTTGTCGCAGAATATGCCCATTAAAGCCCTAGAAGCGGTTCTCAACGATGTCATCTCAATCAAGCTAAAGGACCAGAGAACCTTCCGTGGTCGTTTGACGAGATGTGACATGTACATGAACCTTACACTTACTGACGCGGAAGAGCTGGAGAATGATGAGACCAAGGCCAAGTATGGTCAACTTCTCTTGCGTGGGAACAACATACTCTGGATTCAAATTCCCTCGTGACGGCACTCTGACAGTTTCGAGGTCCCTTTCTGGCTCACCGTTCTATCTCCCGACGGTAGCGCTCAACAAGCTCAACAAGCTCGTCTTCGCCCTTTCGACGGGCCCGTTCACGAACCTCTTTGATGAATCTCTGTAGCTGCTGCTCGAACTTCTTTCGACTTATGAAGGCGAACTCATCAATCCTCTGTAGTTCCACCTTCTTGGCATTTATCACAGGTATTGTAGCCTGAGTCAGTTCTTCCTCAGAGAGGTGTGAAAGGGGTGTGTCAACAATGACTGCGCGGATCTCCTTCTCCACCAGCAGTCCCGCCGTCTGCGGACCGCCTCCGCTTGCGTCTTCAAAGAGCACAATGTCACCTGCCTTGAGGCCTACCTTCTGAATGTACTCTTCGATACTCTCCCTTGTGAAGTGTGGAATTAGCTTCACGGCAAGCATGTCACCTCGAATCTCAAGGCGTTTGACTCCTCTCAGAAGCTCAAGCCGCTTCCTTAGAGCTTCTAGGTCTTTCTGAAGTTTCTGAGTTTCGCGTCTTACATGACTCAGCTCCTTCTCCTTCTTTGCCACTTCACGGTCTCGTCTGACCTTCCAGTAATTCTTACTTCTCACAATCTCCAGACTGTCAAGCATCTCGCTCTCTCTGAACTGTAGGAACTCTACAAAGCGGGTCAAGTCCTCGATCTTCTCTTGAAGTAACGCATTCTCGGCCTGAGCATCTCTATACCTTCCGAGTAGGGCATCATATCGTTCTTGGGTGAGGGGTTCTTCAGTTGGTGCAGGTTCTGGGACTAAATCGGCTTCTTCCGACTCCTCATGAAGCAGACTATTTATGGCCTCCTTTACGGGCATTCCCTTGATCACCAGAGCTTTTAGCTGGTTTCTGTCAACTGGAATCTGCTCCTCGCGTATCTTCTTGTCTATCTGTTGTAGCTTTGATTGTATGCTTCTGAACGCATATACCGCAGCCGTCAGAGCATCGCGCTCATGGGCGTTCTTGATTCGTGTCCCTTCAGAGAACTCTCTAGCGAGCTCTTGCTTGTCGGCAACAGAGATCTCCCTCTTTGGTACAAAGAGTTCTGCATTCACGGTGCTTGCTATCTTCTTCACAAAATGGGGAACGGGGCGTACATCAGTGGCAATCACTACTGGAACTCCATTCTCATAGACCTGTCTTATTATGTCGGTCCTAGTCAAAGATTTGCCACTGTTCAGAAGGTGGATTCTTCCTTCAAGGGTCAGCAGACAGATTGCAGCAGTAGACCCAGGATCTATCCCTAGGATGAAGTATCTGGGGCGAGGCGAGCTTGGCACGGGTTTGGGCTCCAAGGGTAGAAACTCGACTGTCTTCCTGACAGGGGATACTATAACATTGAAGTCTCCACCACGTTTCGGCTCTACAAGCCCGCGGATTGCAGGTAGGGGAGCATAAGCAATAATCCGAGCACTAGCGTACCCAAAGTCGGACTTTCGAATATCCATTTCGTATTCAATATCCGAAGCCTTGACTTGATCCTCGATGAAACGTGTCATCTGCTGAATCTGAGAGTGTACCTTCCGTCTGAAGCGATTGGCACTCTGACCGCCGCGTCCTGGTTTCCTACCACGTGTGATCTTGATCTCTGTCTGCTCGCCAAAGCACTCGAGGCTGTGTCCGACGCCTAATGATACCAGCTTGGCCGCAATCTTTGCAGACTCAAGAGGTCCAAGTCTTCCACGTGCGTGTAGTCCATGTTTCTTTGCAAGTCTTTTCAGAGACACCTGGCGTGGCGGTATACCAGTAACCTGTACAACTCGAGTTTCCGAGGGTATTCGGTCTACGAGCCGAAATAGGGATTTGCTGTCGGGAACTATCTCGAATATGTTGTCAGTACAGAGCCACTTTGGCCGAATTTCCCTTACAATCTTGAGAAGTGCTCCGCGGGAGATCTCAGGATGTTCACCAAGTACTACTCCCCCGTGCATGGTGACGCATGCAAACTTTGGACTTCTCTTCGACCTAGGGCTTTGACTTGGCAGGATGTCAAAGCCGACTATGAACTCGTGGTCATCGCCCATGGGCTCAGCACTCAGATGCGAGTTCGGTGTTTTGGCTATAAGGATTCACATCTCTACAGAGGTGTACTAGGCAGAGAGACATTCCCAAACAACAAGTATAATAAAGACTTGCTTGAGCAACAGTTGATACTCATACGAGGTGTTAGAACTGTCAGAAACACTACAAATCAGCGACAATGACACTATACTAAAGATCGGACGCGCACTTTCTTCTGGGACTAGACTAAAGATTCTGCAGCTCCTTCTTCAAGAAGAGAAGGATGTTACTCGAGTGGCAAGACACCTCGGTGGAACAGAGGCGAATGCCAGCGCTCAAATCAAGATTCTGCATGAAGCGAAACTGTTGGACTGCCGCTACGAGCCAGGACAGCATGGTCTGAAGAAGATCTCTTGGACCAAAGTCAAGAGAATCATCATCGATCTGGAGTAGTAGGCTATTTTTTGGTTTCATCCGGGATACCGGATGGCTTTTCGTGATTGGATAGAGGACAAAAGGTCTGCTCTCAGAAGGATCAGCTTTCAGCATGAGCGGAGAGGTGAACTTTCCATCTCTTGATTCTCTTGAGAATGTTATCGCGTTCCTTGGGACGAATCCCTTTCGTTCCTCTTGCATGGAGGAACTTCAAAACGACGTCCATGTCATGGGCTACCTTGTTGTTGGAGGATTCCTCCTTTATCAGGAAGTCCTTTGCTGCCTGAACATATCCAGCAATGACGTCAGCTGGTGCATCGCTTGATTGGAGTTCATTTGTAATGGGATCAAGAACAAGAGATACTGTTTCATCTACTACAATTGAACTTCCAGAGTCTGTTAAGGGCTCATCATCAGTTGTGTCTATATCCCCTGCTGTGGCTTCGGTTGGCGTAGATGGCGAAATCTCGGAGAACAGTGAGGAGGATGTGAGCGAGTCAGATGTAGGAGATTCGTCGGTCGAGCCCAGAAGACGTCTCAGCTCGCGGAGCTGATCGAAAAGCTCCACTAGTCCTGACTGCATACTGTCAATGAGTTTCTTGATTTCTGCCAGGTTCTCTTCCGACATCGACTCGAACCCTCGAATTCTTCGGTTTGATTACAGGAGGTAGCTAGTGCTCTTTCTTTTTGACTGTTATTGGGAGAGGTTTCATATCCTAGATGGGGGTCGATGAGCTACTTGTCCGCCTTCTTCATGGCCTGCGATAGGTCTTGAATGGTACCAGTGGGCTCGAAGTGCCTCTTACGTACCCTTACGAAGGTAGGAACCGAAACTGTTTCTCCAACAAAGAGTGCCTCGCCCACCTCTAGGGTAGTTATTGTATCTAGGGCTTCTCGATCAATGCCCTCACTGCTGCGGCCGATATGCTCAAGATCGTAAGGGTTAGTGGCCCGTAGAATGGCTTGATTGCTACACTGGCTCAGAACTGTGGTGGATAGCTTCACGGGCCTTTGGGATACCAAGCAGAGCAGTGCAAAGAACTTGCGTCCCTCCCTAGCGATTGTTTCAATACGACTCTTCGGAAGAGCAAGTTCATGGCGACTCTCAGGACAAAACTGGTGAGCCTCTTCAAGGACCAGTAGGAACGGGGGTATTGTCCCTCGACGACGCAGACGGAGGAGTTCGCTTACCAGATGAGATACAACAATCTGCTTCTTCTTGAGACTTATGAAGTCGCTCAGATCGATTAGCGTGAGTTTCCCTGATCTCACCGTGTTCGCTATATCTGGCAAAGCCTCTCGGCCAAACAGGCCCGTGTCTTCCAAGTTGATGAGCCAGCCAACAAGTGCCTCTCGCGTGTTCTTACTAATGGTTTCATCACTTCGAACGTAGTCAATGATGTCATTGAGTGTGTAGCCGTTCTGTTTCTGATTGCGCATTTCAGCGACTACTCTTCTCAAATCTCTCACTTGAACTGGGCTCATATCAGCAACAAGTGCGCCTATCGCCTCTGCTGCTAGAGACTTCACAGGGATTTGAATATGGGATGCACGAACATGCTCTACATCAATGTGTCCATCCTGCATGTCTAGTGCACTCGGAGTCAGGTCCTTGAGATACGTGTACTCTCCATGCACGTCAACCACGATTGTTGCCAATCTTCCCTGTTCCTTTCTGCGTGCCAACATCTCCTCCAGTAACACTGATACGAAATAGGACTTGCCGGCGCCACTCATGGCCAGGATTGCGAGGTGTTTGGAGAGCAGTCGATCAATCGATGGACTGAACTCCAGCTCGTGATGAGCAAGCTTACCAAGTCTGAGTCCTTCCTCAGGATCGAGTTTCAAGAAGGCTGCAAGAATGTCATCTTTCACTCTTCGGACTTGTGCCCCCGGAGAAACGGCGAAATACGGCCGTAGAGTTCTATTCTCAAACCAGAGTCCTAACACTTGCACCTTTGCAACGGTGTACTGCCATCGGTCCGTGGGAAATATCGAACGCAAAGGCTCACCGCGTGATTGGTATTCTCTCACAGCCTCAGCATGCTGATAGTAGCGGTTCACTCTGACAAGGTTCTGAACTCTTGCTATGACTGTTCCATCCTTGGTATCAACAATAACAAACTCACCTCTTCGAACAACAAGATCCTGATCATCGCCTTCGACTACAAAGGAGAAGTTCATGACGTTGGGCGAGTCATGTTCGCAGATGACGGTTCCAATCTTAGCATAGGGCTTGTTTTCAGTCAATCTACTATCCTCCAAATGGATTTCTGGAACGTCTTCTCTCTAGTGTGGCGTAGGTCAGACCCGACAATGCCATCAGTCTATCGATGACCATCTGCGTTTCGTTGTTACTGATTCTTGCCCGGGCATCGGCCTCTAGGATTGGAGATGGAACACCATACTCTGGATGCTGCCAAGATAGAGGAAGTATCACAGAGAGGGCTCTGTCGAGTTGTGCTATTCCGTTGTCTTCGTCAACGAGAACCTCTATTCTAAGTGGCAGGTCGTCCCGTGCCGTCTTCAGGTAGGTAACCCAGATTGAGGATGCCCACGAAGACATGTCATCCGAAGAGGTATTCGAGTCCTGTGGAAGTTCTGACGAGTACCTGAATGCATAGGTTCGTTCACCCTCTTCTAGGAATGTGTCAAG
The DNA here is from genome assembly GCA_016840795.1 of Candidatus Thorarchaeota archaeon. Classification (GTDB taxonomy): domain Archaea; phylum Asgardarchaeota; class Thorarchaeia; order Thorarchaeales; family Thorarchaeaceae; genus SMTZ1-83. The sequence continues at coordinate 12,401 of JAEORS010000007.1, forward strand.
CAGATCGCAATCTCTAGAGATCTTGAGAAGCCAGCGATAGTCAACACCCTGCAGCATCTCGAAAACGGAGGGGTTCCTCATGACATGTGGAAGAATATCGCCCAACGTGTTTACCAGGCGGGTTGAACGACTGTCCTTAACAATGCCAGCCAAGACTACATTCTTCTTCATGGTTCGATTATAGAGTAGTCTGTATAGTGCAGTCACTTCTTGGAATTTCTCATAGGCTAGAGAACCAATCTGAGGACGGTCTCTTGGATGGTGGAACAGCGATCCGTCTACAAGGATAACGTCGACATGAACCTCATCTAGAACAGACAGGGCCACTCTGAGCTCCGCTTCAATTCGTTCCAGTGATGCCAGTTGGTCCAATTCGGGCCCTGAAAGGGTCAGCATGACCGGCTTGATTGTTGGCTCCGGAAATGCCCTCGGGAAAAAGTCAACACGCGGCCCCTCTTCGGATCCGAAGTGAAAGACGACAGCAATTCCACGTGTCAACAACAAGTCCATGGACCTGAAACGTCGTCTTACTAGCCCCCCGTCTATCCCGGCAATCTTCAGACCCGACAGTCCAGTTGGTTCAATCTTCTTTGAGAATTTGGTTTCTACCGCATCTGGTACGAGGGCAGGAAACTTCCCGAGATTCAGATCTCCCTTTATCTTGTTGAAGGCGGTTCCGAATCTCCTTCTTGTGCTCTCAATCTTCTCTATCTCCTCAACTAGAATAGCAATCATCGAGTCGAGGTTCCGGTCCACTACTTCTTCCCTCTCAGTTTCTTGTATTCGAGAGCTGCTCTAATAAGGCCCAAGTAGAGTGGGTGTGGGACATCAGGACGTGACTTGAACTCGGGATGAAATTGGACCCCAATCCAGAAAGGATGGTCAACTAGCTCAATTGCATTGATGATATCGCCCGTCGAGTCATATGCTGAGATGATCAGTCCCTGTTCCTTCATCTTTCCAACGTAGCGGTCAATCAAGTGGAATCTATGCCTGAACCGCTCTCTGACTTGATTCTCTCCATAGATAGCGTGAAGTCGTGTTCCCTCAACGAGTTTGACCTCATGACCACCGAGACGCATAGTTCCACCCTTGTCAGTAGTCAACTTCTGTCCATCCATCAGGTCCACAACAGGATATAGGCTGTCAGCATCAACCTCCGTGGTGTGAGCTCCGTCCCAGCCCATAACGTTTCGAGCAAATGCAACTGTGCCAAGCTGGGCACCGTAGCATATTCCAAGCATAGGAATCTTCATGTCGAATGTCATTGCAGCAGCACAGATCATGCCTTCGACACCACGTTCGCCGAATCCGGGTGTCAGAAGAACGCCGTCTACATCCCCCAATTCCTCCTGTATACTCTCTCTATCGCAGCGTTCCTCAGTTCGAATCCACTTTATCTCAACCTCTGCTCCACAAGCGGCCCCAGCGTGAGAGAGAGCTTCATTGATACTCTTGTAGGAGTCACTAAGCGTTGTGTACTTGCCTGGCATTGCAATTACAACAGTTTCTGAGAGAGTTTCGAATGAGTTGACCATCTTAAGCCACTCTTTCGTTTCAGGGGTTCGCTCTTCCAGTCCTAGATGCTTCGTGAGTGTGTTTCCGAGACTCTGCTCCTCGAATGACAGAGGTAACCGATAGATGACTGGAATATCAGGATTCGATATCACACGTTCTTCAGGTACGTTGCAAAAGAGAGCAATCTTCTGTCTTGCGGAATCCGAGAGTTCCTCTTCAGCCCTGCAGATCATGACATAGGGCTGCAGACCGAGTCCCTGTAAGGTCCTGACACTGTGTTGTGTAGGTTTCGTCTTGAACTCACCAACCGATTGCAGGTACGGAACAAGGGTGACATGAACAAGTGCCGCCCTCTCTCTCCCCACCTCACGTATCATCTGTCTGACCGCTTCGAGAAAGGGCATTGCTTCGATATCGCCGACCGTTCCTCCAATCTCAATTAGCATTACGTCGGGCTGTTGCTCCTCTACAACATCCCATATCCGCTTCTTGATTCTGTCAGTGATATGAGGAATGATTTGGACGGTACGACCGAGGAAGCTTCCCTTTCGTTCGCCTAGAATCACTGATGTGTAAATCTGGCCAGAGGTGATATTCTGAGATGGATGGACCTCCATCCCCGTGAATCGCTCATATGTTCCAAAGTCCAAGTCAATCTCAGATATCTTGAACTCAAATCCTTCAGCGGGCTTGAATATCCAAGTCTGGTCCGTGACAAAGACCTCACCATGTTCGATAGGATTTAGAGTTCCTGGGTCGATGTTGAGGTAGGGATCAATCTTGATGATGGAAACGTGGTAGCCACGAAACTGCATTAACTTGGCAATTGAAGCCGTCGTGACGCCCTTCCCGATTCCGGACAGTACCCCTCCCGTGACAAAGATGAAACGCGTTTCACTGTGTATTGAGTTCAAGTATGACTCCTCGTATTGGCACGTAGATTACCAATTGCTCCTCAATGGAATCTAAGGCTTTAGCGGCAGTTGCATGAGGCTCGTATAAATCGTTCGTTGAGAATAGGGTTTCTTGAGGTTGAGTTTATCATTCATGAGATAGGCTGGGCAAGGACACTGGCACGCATTGCATCTCGGAAGAGATGTTGAAAGGCCTCAAGTATATTGAAACCTTCTTTGGCAATACTCTTGAAGATGGGTACGGAGTAGGGTAGCTTCAGGTGCGACCTTATATGCTCTTCTTGAAAAGTCCCAGGAAGATCCTGTTTGTTGAGACAGACCACGACTGGGAGGGGCCTCTCTTCTTCTGCGACCAAGGTCATTAGCTCATTCCAGCTGGCCAGATTCTCATCAAGTAGATGTTCTTGAGAATCAACCATGAAGATGACTCCGTCAGCACCAACCAGTACAACCTCCCTAGTCGACCTATAGAAGTCTTGACCTGTCGCAGACCAGACATGTGCATTGATTGTCCAAGTGTTCCCGATGGGAAATGGGATTGTGCCAAAGTCGCAGAACATCGTTCTGCCGACGGTGTTCTCGATAGACGTGAGCTTGTCTGCATAATCTAGGCTCATGAAGAGCCACCTAATTGCTGTAGTCTTCCCACTCATTGCGGGTCCAAAGAACACTATCTTAAGACCAACTGTCCTTGTGCCGTAGTCAATAATCACCCCTTCTTCCTCCTTCTCAGGCTCCCCACATGCTGTCAACCCACGCTCCGAGTCCAGACAGAGTGCCTGATTTCACACAGTCGGAGAAGTCCTCGTGCCATTCAGCCCGGATGAACCGAATCAAGTCAGACATATTTCCGCCTTCCCAACCAATGGCTTCGTAGAGATTGCGTTCAGTAAGCGTCGTGGAGGCCCCCAGTTCGCGCGCCAGACGTATCCTTGAGAGAAGTGTGACGGCCCTTCTGGCCGCATGAACGTAGTTGCTCACCTCCTCATCAAACACATCGTGAGTCAGCTTCTCAGACTCGTCATCCAGTTTCAGGATCGCATTCATGATGTGTTTGGAAACATGTAGACCCCGGAGTGATTTTCTGAGGAGTCTTCGAATTCTCTCCAATGATTGTCGTTTCCTTGTGAGGATCTTGCTCACAATCTTCTTCTCTACCTCAAGGCTACTGACACAGGGCTCTACAAGAGAGAAGCTGATCGATGACGGCGAAGTGACTCTGAGTATCCCACAGTTCTGAGTGTGTTGAAGCACACGATGAATGACTGTCTGCATAAGCTCCTCATCAACTTGAATACCGAGTACACTGGCCCCGATTGGTATTGCCAGAATCCAGCTCGTGAAACGCGTTATGCGTTCGATGGCTAATCTGAGATTGGACGAAAGACCACATACCACTGTCCTACTAACCTCGTGATTGTGCTTCTCCTCCTCCCATACAGAGAGCAGCTCGCTCTCAGATGTGAAATCACGCCAGAAGACTAGCTTATGGTGATGAGGACAGAGCATCGTAAGACTCTCAGAAATGTCATCCACCAACTCAACGTCTTGGCCTGTGACAAGAAGGGGGATTCGATTTAGTACCGAGTTCAACAGAAGTGGAAAGTCATCTCCCATCAATTCAATCATATGCATTACCGAATAAGTCATGGTTCTCGCCTCGCCATTACGATTCCATTTTCGGTCCCTCCTGCCAGAAGCAGTTCTTTCAGATCATCAGGTACGGCAGGCTTCATTCCTTCTGTGGCAAGTAGGACTCTCTTGATCTCATCGATGTAGTGTCTCAGTAGTATTCTCATCATTCCAAGTTTCTGGCCATCTCGGTTCACCCACATACTGAATACGCCGTTAGGGACTGCATATGTGAAATGTCGAGTGCTTCCTGCCTCACAGAGAACGGTTTGGAGAGAGCTGTTCCTGAGGGTTCTAACGACCCGTTCGGACGCATCATGAAGAGCAAACGACATCGCGGCAAGCCTATCGTTTGTGAACCCTTCAAGAGAAACTCGGATTCCTCCACTTAGAGAAAGGAATACTGAGTTGATGTCAGGGATGCTGTCATGAATCTGTCTCAGTAATGCCCTTAGTGCCAGGGCCTGTGAGCGATCGAGAGAGATGATTGACCTTGAGGTGGAATAGGAACAACTCTGCCCCTCAGACACAGAGAAGCCCCTTAATACCTGGCTTGTTTCGTCTGTGCTGTAGGAACGCAGAGGGGGCAGCCTACCATCGACGTGCTGACGTAGGAGGAATGCCATGCGGGAGAGGCTGTCTTTCATCTCTATGAAGAGGGCAGCCAGATTCACTCTAGGTGCCGTTGTTATTGTGAGAAAGTAGTCCCGATCGTTTGGAAGAGAGGCCAAAAAGACCTTAGACGTTTCGGACTCCATCAGTAGATACTTGAACTCACCATGGATGAGTCTAGCAACTCCATATATCGCGCAGGTCGATGATGCAACTGCAAACACCTCTTCTTTGCTAAACCACACTCCTGCACTCGCAACTGGAAGTCCATCCTTCTGGATTAGGACTACGTTCTCAACGCCTGTAATCACCTTGATGTTTTGCAGTGTTTCAGTCAGCTCGTCGGTCAATAATCCGGCTCCGGACCTGGCTGATGGTCCAAAGTAGAGCTTCTGACCATACTATATAACCTCCACACTGGGCTCCGACTGCAATATCACATGTGTATTAAAGCGGCGTCAGGTAGCTCTTCGAAGATCTTCCTCGCCGCAAGACCGACCTCGGTTCTGTGACGATCGAATGTGTATACTCTGATGACGTCGAGATACACCTTCATCATCTCTGCAATATTCGAATATTCTGACAGATTGTGAGGTATCTTCTTGCCTTCGAACCTCTCAAATATCTTAATCTCCATTGGGTTCAGCTGATGCGGGTTGTAAGGGACAGAAGGGAGTGTAGGAACATCCACAATGACCTCGTCGGGAGGGATTCCTGCGCTTGCAGCTATCTCCTCTTGGATGCTCTCTCTGACCTTGCGCTTGGTTAGAATCCTAGAAACAAAACGGTCCTCTGTATGCAGTACTTTCTCGAAAACGGACTTGTAAAGAATGCGAGAGTCTAGCATATTCACCATAGTAACGGCCTCTTGGGCAGACTCCGATTCTGAGGGGTCGATTCTTCTGATTCGAGATATGAGTGACATATCATCCAGAGCCAAGAACTCCTCGGGAGTCGAGAAGCTTGTCAGTCCCAACACACGGTCTGCAGCATTCATCAGTTTGATGAGCATGACTTCAACGCTTCGTACTGTCTTGTGATAGTACACATTCAGAAACATCTCATACCTGGCAACTAGAAAGGCCTCAAGTGCGCCGCGGGCAGCCAAATCGAACTCGAGCGTTAGGTCATCGGATACCTCTAGACTGTTAATCAGACGGTGAATGTCCACAAGCCCATAGTTCACTCCGCAGTAGAAAGAATCACGAATGAGATAGTCCATCTTGTCAGCATCTACTTGTCCAGCAACGATTGAACTGACTGCCTTGTCCGTCTTCTTCTTACGCCGTCCACGGACCAAGTTAGCAATTCTGTTCTTTGATATTCCACCATCTTCAAGTAGATCGCCTATCTCGCTCTCGCGAATGATCCACTCAGTGACGTCTTCATGATTCCATCCTCTTCGTTCTATGAGGGATTCTTCGAAGACGTGGCTGAATGGTCCATGACCCACATCATGCAAGAGAGCCGCGATCCTTACCTCTTGAAGAGCGTCGTCGCCCAGCTTCATTTGTCTTAGTAAGCGTCTGCCCATAAGACCTGCGAGATGTAAAGCGCCAATACAGTGTCCGAATCTAGTGTGCTCTGCAGTAGGGTACACGAAGTGACCCCCAGATAGCTGCTTGATTCTTCTTAGACGCTGATATGGTGCGGAATTGACTACTTTCGCCTCGATTTCCGTCAATCCAATGAAACCGTGGATAGGGTCGTTGACCTCCATGACAAAATCCATTGATATCTCCTCTAAGAACTCACATCTGCGGATTAAATGATCTAACCTCCCGGATGAGGTCATCTGAGCTCAGATTTGAAATGCAGAGTGGCAGATGGATGCTGTCTGCAATCCGAACGGCTAGAGGCTCAAGCTCCTCTACACCTTGGAGTACCACAACTGCTGGTTTCATTGCAGTCGATGTTCCAATCTGGCTGGTCTTTATGGCAACCATCGGAGTCTTTCCTGTCTTGACATTTGTCAGAATGGCGGCCCTCTGAGTAGTCCCACCATACAGACGAAGTAGCTGCTGTGGTGTTAGGCTCACTATAGCCTTCACACTGTCAAGTGCAGTATACCCGTAGATAGGACGGTCCAGTAGGTCGTTGTGTGTAAGTATCGTGCATTCCAGTTGGTCAGTCAGATGACGTGCTGGTACTGCAAATCCGAAGTCCCGGATGTCAAGTATGGCGTCGGACGCAATCTCGGGGGCTACCAGCTTTTCTAGAGCTGACGCAACTCTGCCGCCGTTGACTGCATCCATCTCTATCAGACCTTCCACAAACCTCCTGATGGTGTCCACCCTTGGTGACTTTCTTCTACCACTCTCATAGTCACTTATCACGGACGGAGACACTCCTAGATGCTTCGCCAGATGCTTCTGTGAGATTTGGAAACGCTCCCGCCAGCGCTTCATGATTGCTCCGGGATCGTTCTCTGCGAGGCATATCTCACCGGCCATAGCCTCTGCTAGTTTTTCGAGTGCCTCATTCTGCTCCATAATTGAAATCCCGTGGGCATCGCTGATAAGACTTACGCAGAAGTGACAGAGGAGAGCCTTTGGGTGGTGATTAGATGAATGGGTCTTCGCATGCATCATGTCAACTGTAAGTACACCGAAGCACTCAAAGAGGGATTGACATGATGTGAGTTCGGTCAGAGACCATGTACTACGTATTCTTAGTTGGCACAGCAGGTTCCGGCAAGTCGCTTCTCACCTCTACTCTTGAGAGATGGTTGGTTGCCGATGAGATAAGCGTAACAGTGGTGAATCTTGATCCAGGTGTTGATGATCCGCCGTACACCAGCGACGTTGATATCCGTGAATATGTTAACTATGGAGAGGTGATGAGGAGATTCAACCTAGGCCCGAATGGAGCGTTGGTGGCCTCATTGGATATGGCCGTGAGTCATTCGAGTGACCTGCGAGATGAGATCTTCGAGTTAGAGCGGGACTACGTTCTCGTAGATTGTCCTGGGCAGATGGAGCTCTTCGCCTACCGCAACTCTGGTCCAATGATGGTATCTGGCCTGAGGGGGCAAGATCCAGCAGTTTCCCTCTATCTACTTGACTCCAATATCGCCCGCACTCCAACAGGGTATCTCTCGTCGATGCTGCTCGGAATCTCGATAAGCATCCGTTTTGGTCTTCCTCAACTAAACGTACTTAGTAAGTCGGATATCCTAATGGATGAGCAGGTCGAAGAGATTCTATCTTGGTCAAACGACCCATATCTTTTGGAAGAGGCACTAGATGGCACGTCCGAGGGCCTTCTCAGGGAATACTCTGAATCAATTTTGAGAATGCTGAATGAAATAGATACGAGTGGGGCTGTTGTGCCGGTATCAGCCAAGCAGATGACGGGAGTAGAAACCTTGTATGGAGAATTACAACGTACCTTCTTGGGTGGTGACAATATCATTGTTTGAGTGGGGCTTTGCGGTTGGTAGGGTATTTTGTATTTGCTTCAGGTGAGAACATCGAGCTGGCAAAGGCAGAACTCGATTCACTCATCCGAGTTCTAGATGAGAATGCTATTGTGTCTTGGACCGGGCCATTGGCTCTGATTGAAATGGACAGCGATCCCACGACCTTCTTGCTTGATAGAGCAGCCATGATCAAAGAAGCGGGAATCATACTCGCCAAGGACCCATCCTCTGGCAGAACATTGGATTGGATAAGTGATGACATCCTTATGAACCGCATAGGTCCTCAGAGTTCATTCTGTGTACGAAGTAAATCACTGACAGGAAACAGAGAGGTTGATGTTAGGGATGAGTTGACAGTACTCCTGGGCACTCGGACTCGTAGAACAACCGGAGCAAGGGTGTCACTGGACAACCCCGATGTCAAGCTGGTTGTTATTCTGACTTCATCCGGAACCATCTTGTGTGAATCAAGAGAGTCATTACTGCGTAAGGAGCTGAGTTTGAGAGAACCAGGGAGGAAGACCTTCTTTCATCCATCAATGATGAATTCCCAACTAGCCAGAGCAATGTGCAATCTTGCGGGGGTCCACCCCGGCAGCTTAGTACTTGATCCATTCTGTGGAGGTGGTGGAATTCTTTGCGAGGTTGTGGCACTGGGTGCCAAGGCCGTTGGAATAGATCTCAACTGGCGGCTTATCATGGGAGCGCGAATCAATCTTGCTGCTATGCCTGATAGCGACACCACTCTCATCCAAGCTGACGCAAGCGCATCTCCTGTTGGTAGACAACGACTCGACTGTATTGTCACAGACCCACCATATGGTAGAACAAGCTCAACTCGCGGAGCGAGAGCAGTGAACCTAGTCAGGGCATTCTTGGAGTTTGTGCCAGACATGATTCGAATCGGTGGGAGAATGTGTATCTGTGGAAGCAGTGACATGAACGTGAGTGAAATGGTCCTTGAGCTCGGATTTGAGATCGCAAATCGCCTAGAAGTTCGTGTACACAGTGGTCTCACTCGAGAGGTTTCAACGGTTCAGTTCTAGCGGTTTATGACACGACCGTCCTTCGTGGGCGGTGCGAACCAAGCAAGGAAGGCTTCGAACTCTTCTTCAGACGCGAATCCTAACGTAAGCTCGAGAGGCCCCAAGGGAGGCTCTTCTTGTCTATCATCGACCAGTCTTAGCTTCCCGTGATACGCGGCCTGCTTGTCAAAGCACAGAGTCGTTTCTTCGCCGTCCCAGTTAGATAGCAACCGTGAACGAACAGCATCGATTATCCGAACTGAATGAATCTTGCTTCTGACATAATCAAGGGAATCTCTATTCGTAGAAGTGATTCTAATCTGATGCCCTTCTGTTTCTGCCGGCAGGGAGGTTGGAAGAAAGAGATTTCCTAGAGCGGCCCCCACTCGTTCTGCATCTTCAGTAGGATGAATGATTGTACTGGCCACTATGTGCATCTCAGATGAACCTCTGCACAAGCCGTTCAGCCTCTTTCTCCAGTTTTTCAAGGGTTCCTTCATTGATGACTACAATATCACTCAGTGCTATTACGGCTCCAAGACCAACGGATATCTCTCGCAAATCGCGTTCCCTGAAGACACTCCAATCCTTGGGGTCATCTTCTCGACCACGGTCCTTCAGTCTTGAGAATCGCGTCTTGGGAGAGGAATGTATGCACACAGTCCATAGTGTTTCGGCGTGTTTATCAAAGACCTCTACTTCCTCGAGGCTTCTACATCCTTCAATCACCAAGAAATCGGAACTAGAGGCCTTCAGACTCTCTATGCAGCGTTTCGCTACTGCTCCAAGCCCATCACGTTCGCGAAGCTCTAGCATCACGTCCTTAGTGTTTGCGGGATTGGGCTCCAAGCCGCGTTCTTCGACCTCTGCACGAATCACGTCCCCCATAATGATTACTGGAACTTCGGCCCTGCGGAAGACATCGGCCACGGAACTCTTTCCGGAACCAGGCATTCCGGTCAGTACTAGAAGCTTCATCTTCGTAGACTCCAAGACGCGAATGCCCAGACTCCTACATTGTGCTTAATCCTTGTGGTTAAGCAGAGTCATACGATATATCTATGCATCATGCCAAGCGTTATGGAGTACGAGGTGAAGTCATGTCTGAGGCAATCAGAGCATTTCTGAGTGTAGACATCGAAGATAACGCACTAATCTCAAGGATTGCGCATATCCAGCAGAAGCTGGACAGGCAAGCTGCAAAGATGAAGATTGTTGAACCAGACAGCCTCCATTTCACGCTTCGATTCTTCGGGGACACCCCACTTAGCAAGATAGTACAAATCCGACATGCGCTTGAGAAGGTCGAGTTCAGCCCGTTCACAATCAGCATCGAGGGGGTAGGAGCATTTCCCAGCAAACGGCGACCCAACGTTATCTGGGTTGGTGTCACTCAGAACGCAGAGAGACTCGTGAAACTCAAACTCTCGATAGACGACCTGCTGGGGAACTTAGGTTATCCATCTGACAGGAGGTTTCATGCGCATGTAACGATAGCTCGAGTGCGATCTGTCAGAGACCGTGAACGGGTTTTCGGGAATCTTGATGGCATGGCCGCTGAGTCAGTAGGCACAATGTCTGTGGATTGTTTCAGGCTAACTCGGAGCACTCTGACTCAAGCAGGACCAATCTATGAGACTATGTGGGAAGTGAGGAGCAGATAGCCAATCGATCAGAACCATTGCTTTTGTGGTGCTTATTAGGGTTTGGCAGGACAGACTTGTGATGAGTCCGGTGTCATGGGGTTTGAGTGGTGTCCCTTGTTGACACCGGAACTCTCCTCCATTCTCTAAGGCATCTAACCTGAGGTGGCTGATTCTCTGTAGAACTAGTGGGAATTCTGGTGGTGGGCCGGGGGAGATTTTCAATGCACAGAGTATTTCTGTGCACACTTGAACTCCCGATCTCTTGCATTCTGTGACTTGAGGTCCTAGGTCCTTAGTCGCCCCAAGCAAGAATCATACCAAGCTAGACTACCGACCCGTGTTATCGTTTCGTTGTCTGACACTAAGATAAACGTTGTTGCATGGAGCTCTTAGAACACGTGTTCTAACGTTGGATAGGAACGTGTAATTCATAGTCTACACTTATCTGCAAGCATTCAAAGCAAATGGCGCCGCAAGAAACCAAACATTAGGTGTGCAGAGAGTAATCACAATGACTACAGATTTGCTCTATCATGAGATGTTCACTAAGCACGTTATGTCACCGGGGCATCCAGAACGGCCAGAACGCCTGACCACGGCCATGAGCTACATCGAACGAACGAATCTTCTGCAAACATCCAAGGTGGCGTTGGTTAAGCCAGAACCTGCTGACTTGTCCTCGGTCTATCCTCTACACGACAGGGACTACCTTGAGAAGGTGCGAGAGAGCTCTAAGAGCGGTGGAGGGCATTTCACACTAGACACTTCGGTGAACAGATACACGTATGATGCGGCGATTCTGGCCGCCGGTGCAGGTAACATGGCTATGGATAGGATTATGGCGAGTCAATCTGAGAATGCGTATGTCTTGTGCCGCCCTCCGGGACATCATGCTGAATACCAGAGGGCCTTTGGATTCTGTTTCATCAACAACATAGCTGTTGCTGCATTGCATTTGATTCAGCAGCACGGGCTAGAGAGAGTGCTGATTGTAGACTATGACGCACATCACGGAAACGGAACCCAGAATGCCTTCTACTCTAGCAATAACGTGCTATATGTTGGACTCCACCAAGATGGAAGGACTCTCTTTCCAGGGTCAGGCTTCCCGGATGAGATAGGTTCTGGAGATGGTAAGGGATACAATGTCAATCTTGCAATGTATCCTGGAGCCGGCGATACCTCCTACGAGATGGCGTTTTCCGAGATTGTCGAGCAGGTAAGTGATTCGTTTCAGCCAGAGTTCGTGCTTGTTTCAACAGGATTCGATGGGCACTTCAGTGACCCTCTGACGGTGCTTGGACTGACAACTTCGGGCATTGCGATGATGAACTCTCGACTCAAGGGGATAGCCAACAAGCACTCCAAAGGGAGATTGGCTTTCTTCTTGGAGGGGGGCTATGAGCTCGAGATTGTGGGTAAGGGATCACAGAACATTGTGGAGGAGCTCTCCGGTTCGAAGGTCACGGAGTATGGTGATGCTCACACAGAGAGTCAGACCTGCACTGAATACACAGAGTCGCTGATTCGTAGAGTCAAGAGTAACTTGAAAGGGATACACTTCTAGTCGTCTTCCGGCTCGAAGTCTTCGAGAAGTGTCTGTATCGAGAACGAGAACTCTTCGTCATCAACCTCGATACTGCTCTTCTGGCCCGACTTGACATCAACACCAAGCTGCCGCTTGATTGACTCTGCAAGTGCTGTTCCAATGGCCGGAACAGCTCCTATCTTCTCAATAGGGGTCTGATATAAATCGGCAAGACCCTTCAGACCATGATTGTAAAGCATCCTGCCGCGGATACGTCCGACGCCTCTCAATCTGACAAGCTCAAGTAGTTCGGGCTTCACTCCATACTGAAGTCTGGATCTGAGACTGTGTAGAGTTGGTATGTGTTGGCCAACGCCTATTACTCTGGCAATCTCCGATGCAGAATATACTAGCCACTCTGCAGTCCGCACATATCGGTGAACATCACCCATGCCAACATTGAACCTATCAGTGATGTCCTTCTCACGCATTTCGGATATCCAGTCTTCAAGAAGTCTGGCAGTCTTAACCTCGGCGAGGAATCTGGCATGGTCGTCCAAGTCGTTCCATTCAGGCAGGTCGATGAGAAAGATGTCTTGGTTGTCCTCAACCAGGATTTCGTACTCTTCAAGGTCTCCTCGTGTCAGATAGGCTATTGGTTGATCGGGGGAATGACACACAAGATGAAAGACGCCTAACACCGAGAGTGACTCTGCCTTGGAGAGTGCATCTCGAAACAGTATTGCTGTCTGTGGTTCGATATAAAGCCTTGAGGTTCTATGACCCAGCGGGGTGGCAGAATAGGTATCTGAACTGTCACTTTGGATTAGAGTTCCTTCTTCTAGGAACATAAGTGCCGAGGAAACGTGGTGGTCAATGTCATGGCTATCAAACTGAGATGAGAACAGCGTTTCGGATATTAGATGGTCAACCTCCTCTCGATTACGCGTCATGTCGGTTGCTATGGATGACAAGATGTGTGAGCGTAGTGCTGATGGAGATGCAAGCTTCGAAGTGATTCTCTCTGGTTCGGACAGAAGGTACTCGTCCATGAGAAAGTCGTACTCTTCATCGGACTTGGCAATCAACACTGCCTCCCCATACTTGTCATACTTGGGGCGTCCGGCTCTGCCAGCCATTTGCTTGTACTCGAGAACAGGAATCGGGTAGTTGCCTCTACCTGCCTCGTATCTGCGGTAGTCACGAACTATCACTCTCCTGGCCGGAAGATTCACTCCAGCTGCCAGAGTGGGTGTGGCGACGATTACCTTGAGTAGATTGTCCTTGAAATGATCTTCAACAAGTGCCCGTTCTGTATTATCAAGACCGGCGTGATGAAATGCAACTCCGGATGAGATTAGACGTGCAAGTATCCTTGATGAGTCTGGAACTGAGGGCTTAGAAACCACCTTCCTTGCAGCATCTGCCAATACCTCTTGAGCTTCCTTCTTGAGATAGGACCTTACGGATTGTGCAACCCTCTTTGCCACTGCGACAGTGGATCGTCGACTTGAAACGAATACAAGAACCTGCCCTCCCTCGTCTAGAATGTCGCAAATGGCATCTATGACCGCCTCGTGCCTCTTTCTTACAATCGTTCTTGGCTTGCTGTTGTCACTGAAGGCTATCTGACTGTCGAGGAACACACCTTCCCTCAGGGGCACCGGCCGCCATGTGCTCTTTACAAGCTCGGCATCGAGCCATTCAGAGATCTCGTTTGCGTTGGAGATTGTGGCACTCAGAGCGACAATCTGGACGTTTGGAAGAATCTGCCTCATCTTTGCAACGACCATCTCAAGTGTTGGTCCGCGCTTGTGGTCATTTATCAAGTGTACCTCATCGACCACGATGATACCGACATCGCTCAGCCATTCAGCCTTGTGTCTCACCAATGAGTCAGCTCTCTCGGTGGTCAGTACTACGATATCAGCCTCTCTCAATCGCGTCCCCGGTGAGTCATAGTCCCCAACTGACATGGCTGCTGTCATTCCAAGTCCTTCATACTTCTTGAAGTCCGAGTATTTTTCTCTCGCAAGGGACCTCAGCGGAACGAGATAGAGCGCCTTGCCCCGGCCCGCAAGTACGGTCTTTAGCATGCAGACCTCTGCTACGAGAGTCTTACCTGCGCTCGTAGGAACCGCAAGAACCAAGTTCTTCCCATCAAGCACGCCAGTGTTGAAGGCCTCCACTTGAGGTGGAAATAGGCTCGAGATACCCACATCCTGAAGTAACCTGATGATTTTCTGGTTGATTGGAAGGTCCTCGAGCTGCGTTGTATTCAACTCCATTGTTGCTACTGGTGGGAGTTCAGCTCTAAGCGCGACGAATCTTTCCGTCACGGGGTCTATACAGAACTCCTTGATCCACAAGTTTGCTGATTACCTCTTCAATACTCTCGCGTGCTTGAGAAGTGGCTGTAGTGACTCTCTGAACTAGTTCTCCTTCGTCTATTGTAGTCATGCCCTCGTCTTCCATTTCACGAACTGCTCTTCGAACTACCTCGGATAGATTTCGCTGTCTGGCCCCCATAGCTGAGTAGGCGCTGTCCCAATCCACAATACCTGAAATCGGGTCAGTCGCAACCATGCGCAGTGAAGCTTCCATCAACTTGACAGCTGCTTGGGCATCCTCTTTGGTGACCTCGTCTTTCAAAGCCATTCTTGCTCTTGCTTCTGCCAAACGAACTAGAGATTCCAATTGACGTGCTGTGATTGGGATGGTACCGGCCGGTGCGTTTGCCCGGGTTTCAACATAATAGTTCTCTATTTCTTCGGCCGCCTCAACACTGAGTGTCGGACGAAGCTCCAGGCTAATGGCATGGCTTATGTACTTCTTAAGGAGCTCAGAACCAATCGGCGGAATTTCATCCTCTGTGGGAGTCTGTTTTTCCTGAACCATTCTTAGTATGAAATCTGCCAGTTTCCTATCCTTGATTTCATCAACAGTATCAATCATTATCCAGACTAGATCAAACCTTGACAGTATCGTGACAGGCAACCTGGTGTTGTTCTGCAAAGACTCATTGATGTTGTATCGGCCGAGAATCGGATTCGCAGCTGCGAGAATTGAGGTTCGTGCATTCAGTGTTGCCACAATGCCAGCCTTAGCTATGCTCACAGTATGTTGTTCCATGGCTTCATGAATAGCTGTGCGGTCATTCGGATCCATCTTGTCGAACTCATCAATGCATGCGATGCCCTGATCTGCCAGGACCAGTGCTCCCGCTTCAAGGGTCATGGCTCCTGTGTCCGTTTCGTGAACAACCGCTGCCGTGAGTCCCGCCGCAGTAGTACCCTTTCCTGAAGTATAGAGACCCCTTGACGCAAGACCTGCAACGAACTTCAGAATCTGGCTCTTACCTGTTCCAGGATCGCCAATCATGAGAATATTCGAGCGGCCTCTCATCTGAGTACCACCGGGAAGTGGTCTATCGCCCCCTCCAAAAAGCAGCAGAGCTATTGACTCCTTCACCAAATCGTAGCCTTGAATTGATGGGGCAATGGACCGGAAGATTCTCTTATGAACGAAGGGGTCTTTGGACAACTCGTCAATCCTCTCTCTGTCCTCTGGAGAGAGCTCTTGCAGCTCGTATTCTTTCTCAGCAATCTCCACTGAGTTAGCCTCGATGAATACTCTGAACGTGGCCAGTCTTCCTCCGCGTCGCGTGAAATCAGGAGTCGTCTTGAGGAGTCCAGTAATCTTTACCATGTCACCTGGGCGAGATATGTCCACAATATCACCCATGAGTACTACGTCCACTGACCGAGGCATCTGTCCTGCAGGCAGCTCCTCAGGACGCTCCTGTATTCTGACCTTTTGCCAGTCTATGAACCTAGACTGTTCAAGTAGCAGTTTCATTGGAGTCTTCTTACCACAAGTGAGGCACTGTGCGGGTTCAGTGTATCTTCCCTCCTCCTGTTCCTGAGGTATTTCGGTCATACACACTCTGCACTGAAATGTTGCATTTACTAGCAGCGGCTTGACTTCGCTGGCACGCATCATTATACCGTCGACGCGGATTAGGCGTCCTATGTGTTTGGACCGTATGTACCTCAACTTCACTCGCATATCTCTATGCATTTCTTCTTCGGCGAAGTTGACAAGACGGACTCTGAGCTCCTCTTCAATATCCTCCACTAGCTCTCTCTTCAATGTCCGCAATACTGACCGCAGAACTCGGTCTGCCATTTCAAAGAATGATTCGGGATCCTCGGTGACAAGCTGCATAAAGACTGGTTCGAATCTGGTTAGGTCCCCAAAATTCACCCGGAGAGAGGTTTCCTCGGTAGAAATCCTCTGTAGACTCTTCCAATAGAGCAGCTCATTGTGTCTGTCCTTATAGGTTCGCAAGAACTCTTCGAAGAGTTCCTCTGGAGACCCTCTTTCAGTTGTCATGATGTTTTTGAACACTCCAAATCTAGTCTGCAAGATTCGTGGTTGAGCGATTCCGAATGAAGCTTGAGTGTCAGTCGGGCTCTCACAGTGTCTTTGTCGGGCCGGATATTAAAACCCGTCCTCGTTTCTTACGAGTATGCCTTTTTAACTCTGCCAGAGTATATGATGGCTTCACGTGGACCAAAGCATTCTGTCCACCAATCACAGTTCCCTACAGCCTATTCTGTAACTATTTCGCGCCAAGAAGACAATAGTATTTCGAGTTCATCACACAACCACCTTTCTTCATGACTCATCCTTCGGCGCTTATCCTGATCAGCACCAGACCTAGCAACCTGTATTATACTTGTCAGTCGCATCTGAGACAGCATCTCTACAAACCGTTGGCGGTGCTTAATCGCGTCGCGTATTTCAGGGTCTAGAGAAGTTTTGTCGCGTTGTATCAGTTGCAGTCTTCGACTCAATCCAGAGTAGAATGCGCTAGGAAGTTCCTTCAGTATGTGTGGGTTTCTGCGTTGAGCGTCGTACCGTTCCTGAATTTCTGTGAGCGAATCGTATGCTTTCTTCGGATCCAAAT
>JAEORS010000067.1:0-8926 GCA_016840795.1 Candidatus Thorarchaeota archaeon
CCAAGACCCACTATCACCTTTCTCAATGCCCGGTCATTCATGTCCACACTCCGCGGCCAGTAGACCCTCCTCACATCAATCTCGGGCACCTTTTCGTGATGGATGTAATTGTCAATCATCGCTGAAAGTAGATTGTGCGCCGCGGACACCGCAGGAAAGTCGGAGGTGAACATTAGGTTAATCTGCTCAAAGGGTAGAACTTTCGACTTACCTCCACCAGCGGCACCTCCTTTGACTCCGAACACTGGACCTAGAGAAGGTTCTCTGAGTGTGACTACTGTCTTGTGTCCTATAGCATTGAGGGCCATTGAGAGTCCAATTGAGTTGGTTGTCTTTCCCTCTCCTGCCGGAGTGGGATTTGTTGCAGTGACAAGCACCAGCCTGCCCTTCCGCTCACCAAGCTCCTTGCGGATGTCCAGATTGATCTTTGCCATGTACTTACCGTATTGCTCCAGATACTTCTCCGGGATTCCAACCTTCTTGGCGATCTTAGTAATCTCAATCATAGTCTACACCGAGAAACTCATTGGTCTGGACAGACCTATGGTCATTGATAAACCAAACTCTAGATGCTTGCCGGCTCAAGAATCCTCATCCGGCTATGAGATTCTACTTGAGGTCCAAAAGGACATAAGACGGGATTTCCATCAATTTCGACAGTTGATGAAGATGAAGAAACTCCCCCTAGAAGCCCTACCTGACGCACTACCAGACGCCATTGATGTTGAGAAACATGTAATCTGTACCTACTATGCTAGACTGCCCCCCTTTCTGGATGCCAAGGAACTTGCCATGGGTGCTGCTGTTGAGCAGAGTACAGGAACATGGACACTGGTACCTGGAGAAACTGCGGCGGTAAGAAAGAGGCATGTTGCTAAGGTTGTTGGAGTCTATGAGACTCCTCAATACGAGTTCAGTCTTCCCAGCGATCTTGAGAGAAGGCACTACATAATCCAGATTGCTTTCCCGTGGGAGAACTTCGGACAACAGATTCCCATGCTGCTTTCTACAGTGATTGGCAACATCTCACTGGGACCTATCAAATGCCTTGACATGAGGTTCCCAAAGAGTTGGCTCAAGGGATTCAAGGGACCGAAGTATGGTATCAAGGGTCTGAGAAAACTGCTTGGGGTGAAGGAGAGACCTTTTGTGAACAACATGATCAAGCCGTGTGTGTATACCTCCGCCAAGATGGGCGCAGACCTATGCTACAAGGCCGCAGTTGGGGGAGCAGACATCATCAAGGATGACGAACTTCTGGCCGATCCAAGTTTCAATACGCTCGAAGAAAGAATACCATTGTTCATGGAAGCGATTGACAAAGCCGATGCTGAGAAGGGAGAGAAGACCCTGCTCACTATCAATATAACGGACAGCGTTCCCAAATTGTTCGAGAATGCAGACAGGGCCATAGAACTGGGGGCAAATGGACTCATGATCAACTTCCTGGCGGTGGGATACTCTGCTTTCCGACACGTTTGTGAAGATCCATCACTCGGCGTTCCAGTTCTAGCCCACATGGATGTCACAGGAGCCATTTCCTATGCTCCAAACATTGGCATAGGAACTAACATCGTTATCGGAAAGCTCCCACGCATTTGCGGGTCCGATATTACAGTGTTCCCAGCACCTTATGGTAAGGCTCCGATGCTCAAGGAGAGGTTCTTGCTGATGGCTCACGACATGATAATGCCACTTCATCATATTGAACAGACTGCACCGATGCCTAGCGGGGGGATAAGTCCAGGACATGTGGACGAGGTGATAGAGGATCTGGGTCCGGACATTGTGATAGGCACAGGAGCCGGTATCCACGCTCACCCGGATGGACCAACAGCTGGTGCAAAGGCGTTCAGACAGGCCATAGATGCCAAGATGAGTGGGATTTCAATCAAGAAGGCAGCCAAAGAGCA
This sequence comes from Candidatus Thorarchaeota archaeon, assembly GCA_016840795.1. Classification (GTDB taxonomy): domain Archaea; phylum Asgardarchaeota; class Thorarchaeia; order Thorarchaeales; family Thorarchaeaceae; genus SMTZ1-83. The sequence goes on from JAEORS010000067.1 coordinate 1,914, forward strand.
TGAGGAACTGCAGCGGGCCCTCGATTCGTGGGGTACTGGAAAGACGGGCTTCGACCTCTAGCACGGCCCTAAGTGATGATGCAGAGAGGTTGAAGACCCCAGGAGATAGAAACCAGAGAATCAGTCCCTGAAAGAACACAGGTTGAAACCACTGATGAATCTGGAAGACTTTAATCAGTCTGCATCCCAACACGTACTATGGACCCTGCCTCGCTTCTCCAAGATGATGTCATTGAGTGGCTTCTAGAACCTAGCAACCCGAGTATACGGTTCTGGGCTCTGCAGCAGATCCTCGACAAGAGCTCTGAGGACAAGAAGGTCAAGCAGGCACAGAACGCTGTGATGAGAAGTGACTGTGTGAAGAGATTCCTAGATGCACAGGATTCGGAGGGCTTTTGGGAGAAGCACGAAGACATATACAATCCGAAGTACACTGCAACGACACACAATCTACTCATTCTAGCAGAGTTGGGAGCAAAGAGGACTCCCGAAATAGAGAAGGCGTTGGAGCACGTCTTCCTCTTTCAGCGTGAATCAGGACACTTTCTCATAAATCTTCCAAGGACAGAGAAAGGACGCGCGAGTGTTGTCAAGGATGGTTGTTGTATTGACGGCAACATACTGTTCTACATGGTACACTTTGGCTACGTGGATGACCCCCGGGTCAAGGCGCTTATTGACTTCCAAGTAGACTACTACGATGCTGAGAATCACGGATGGCCTTGTAGAGCATTTCCCATTGATGCATCAAAGGTATTCCCGGTGAACTGCTACATGGGGGCTGTGAAGGTACTCAAGGGTTTCTCTAGAATCCCGAGAAGGAAGCTCTCGAGTGAAGTTCAGAACATCATTAACCGCTACGTGGAGGTCATTCTGGATAACCAGATATACAAGTATCTGAAGAATCCTGATGGAAATCGCAAGGAGAAGGCCGGTTGGAAGAGATTCGGGTTCCCAGTCTTCTATCAGTCCGATGTGCTTGAGGTGCTCGACATCTTGACTGAGCTAGGCGTGAAAGACAAGAGAATGCAGGAATCCGTAGACCTCGTAGTATCGAACCGTGATAGTGGCGGCAGGTGGCTTCTCAAGAACACTTTCAATGGCAAGATGCTCTGTGACATCGAGGAGAAAGGGAAAGATTCGAAATGGATCACTCTGAGAGCGCTACGCGTTCTCAAGAGGTTCTATTCATGAAACACTCCAATCCTACAGTCTGTGATCTGGGATCCTGACCTTGTAACTTCCGATTTCATGGGACTTGCGCAATTCGTTCAGTCCCATTCCGATACCATAGCAGAAGACAGTCGGTTCGGGCAGTATTCTGATTACAACGATTTCGTATTCTTCAAGAACAGTGTCAATATTCATCCTGAGGATTCTCTTCTGCCTGAATGCCCATTGAACCTCTTCATCATCTATTGAAGCAAAATCGGCAGCGCCGCGAAACATCGCATAGCTCGCAGGTGCGAAGCGAATGTAATAGTGAGGGAATGTGACAACAAGCGATACATTGGGATTCCTCTTGATGTGTCGCACCTTTGTGTATCTGCTACCCGATATGATATAGAACGCCAGCTTGGACTGAGGAGGTGAAACGCCATAGAGGATTCCTGTGGAGTGCGGACGACCCTTTGAATCGACGACCGATAATATGCCGAACGACTTCTTTCTCACCTCTCGCTCTACGACTTCAAAACCGATGCGGTGCTCCGCCATCTGATTGCCACCTACTTGTTGAGTCGCGAGTACATCTTCTCATTGTTCTTGTAGATATTCAAGAACTCACTGAAAAGTTCATCATATAGCTCCCTGTTATCGGGACTGGGATGAAATACCTTCGAGATTTGCACCAAGTTGGGAATCTCATCGAAGGTACAGAGACCCAAGCCTACAGCCCCTATTAGAGCAGCTCCACGTGCATTTGCATAAATGGGATCCTTCACTTGGCGAACCGTTCTATTCAGAACGTCTGCATAGATTTGACACCAGATGTCGGACTGGGCCCCACCGCCAATCATGTTGATGGGGTCCATCCTTCTATTGATGAACTTCTCAACGAGCTCCATTAGCCATCTGCTGTTGTAGGCAACACCTTCAAAGACTGCACGGACAAGGTCCTCTTGCTTCACTAGAAGTGAGATGTTATGTAGCCCTCCACGGATGGTGTGGTTCTCCACGGGAGTCCGTTCTCCATATAACCATGGAGTGAAGATCATTTTGTTGCTCCCTGCTGGTGCTTGCTCGACAATCCTGTCAAACTCTTGGTAGACTTCCTCCTTGCCATACTTCTCCGGATCATTCTCATACAAGATGTTGTCACGCAGGAATGTAAGGCACGCTCCAGCAGATTCTTGTTCGTTGGCCACAAAGTATCGGCCGGGTATCGCAGACGGTAGAGAGGCCATATTATGCGAGATGTCCGTCTTCTTGAACGGTACATGGCAAATCACCCAGCTGCTTGTACCTATGTAGACATGGCCCTCATAGTCTCTCACGGCACCAGAGCCTATGAGAGCAGAGTGTAGATCGGGTGCACCCACCACAACTTTGGTATCTGGACTGAGGCCAATCTCGCTTGCTATTTCACTGGTAACATCACCTAGGATGTCAGTAGAGTGCTTAAGAGGTGGCAATTTACTTCTATCAATACCTATCTTTCGAATCAGGCTGTCGTCGTAGTCTATATTCCAGATGTCTGTGGTCTTTGTGCACCAGTACAACATAATACTAGCATAGGAGGCCGCGAACTTCCCAGTAAGTTTCAGGTTGAGATAGTCTGTCGGCTCCAGGAACATATGCGCTTTCTCATATACACCGGGGTGCTCATGCTTCAGAAACAGTATGTGAGCTATTGGGTCCTTGCCACTCCCGGTCGGAATACCTCCAGTCTTGCGAAGCCATCTGAGAACATTCATGACTCCATATCCCTGTATATTGATGATTCCTTGGAGAGCCTTCCTTACGTAGGGTTCGCCACGTGTATCCATCCAAATTATAGCGTTTGAAAGGTGATTGCCATCTGCGTCAACAGCGACGGTACCAGACCACTGGCTCGAAACGCAGATTCCTGCGATGTTCTTTGCAGGTACGGTTCCACCGTCGAGAAGACGCTTCGAACAGTTCACAAATGCCGTCCACCACTCATCGGGATTCTGCTCTGCACCTCCCCCTGGTTTCAGGTAGAATGGGGTCTTCTCAAACTCGAAAGCCAGTATCTCGCCACACTTGTCGGTCAGCGCTACCTTCATAGCGGATGTGCCATGATCGACCGCAAGGAAGTATTCTCTCTCTCCACTCTCGACCGTCATCGGAATCCTCTATACAACTAGACAAACCGTCATATATGCAATTCCGATGACGGTGTGATGCACTCTATATGTCGATTGTTTCAACCTTGCCCTCATGGTTGATGGACTCGATGATTAGAGGCGACCCTTTGCCAGTTACTTCCTTCAGTCCGAGAACGTCCTTCATCATAAGAAGGACATCCATGGGCACAACACACCCCTCGGGAGGTAGTACGCCCTTCTCCGTTATCCTGCCACGCTGCATTAGTATCGCGCCGATTGCAGCCGGGATTCCAGTAGAGTCGCCCATGGCTTGCCCTACGGATGCAAGTGAGAAATCGTATTCATGGGGCTTCCCATCAAGCAATCCCCGAATTCTGATCTTCAGGCAGCCTCTTTGCTCTCCAAAACTGGTTTCCTCAAGTATTCGATTCCTCTGGCTGAGAATGTAGGAGATGGCGAAATTGAGCGGAATCACCTGCTGGCCCCTCACGTCAATTGGTTCTTCATCCACAACTCCTAGACGAACAATGTTGCGAATCAGATCATAGTACTCGGGAGGAATAACACAGCCAAGGTTAGTGACTCGCTTACATTTGATGTAGTTGGGAAGTGTTATTGTTTCGGGATGTGGATAGCAGTAGCTTCGATAAGTCCCAATCAGCGGGTACTCGATATCCTCCTCAAGCGCAATCCCGCTTTCTTCGAAATACTTGACTGTGGTGAACTCACCGTCCAGATACATCGGAATATCGGCCAACATACTGTGGATTCGATGGGCAATAACGGCGGCTCCCTCCCTTACGTCACCACCGTGAACGTGGAGAATGTCGATAGAGTCGACTTCGTCAAGCATGACATCAGCGCAAAACTTGGCGAGTAGATTCGCTATTCCTGGTGAACCGCCCATTCCTGTAAGAGCAGTTATACCAGCCTTCTTAGCTGCGCCATCCATATCCAATAGAATCTTGGTGGCATCATAGTCATCGCAGACATCTACATAGTTGATTCCCGCCTCTATTACAGCCTTGAGTACGATCGGCCCCAGCTTGTAGAACGGTCCGCACACATTCAGTACCACATCAGCTCCCTTCACAACTTCCTTGATGTTGTCAGGATTGCTGGCGTCCACCATTATTGCGGAGCATTTCTCCTCTCCGACCTCCTGTGCGCAGGTTCGTGCACCCTCATAGTCAATATCCGCCACAACAATCTCATCAAAATCATCAAAGGATGCGAGTGTCTTCACAGCTATAGCTCCAACCGTTCCACATCCGCCAATAACTACAATGCGAGCCATGATGCTTCTTGAGGGCTTCAGATATTTAGGTGTGGCGCATGCAGTAGAATGTCAACCTATGAAGACGTCACGCAGGACACGTCCACGGGCATCAAAGCCCACACCCTCGAGCGCGAGAATGCGACGCTTCATTTCAGAACCCCCTTGATACTTGCCAATTGTCCAATCGGATCTCACGGCTCGATGGCATGGAACGACAATTGGAAAGGGGTTTTTGGCAAGGGCGTTTCCCGCTGCACGCACTCCTCGTGTACCTGCACGATTTGCAAGCCAAGTATAGGATGCTGCCCTTCCATATGGTATCAACCGTTCCGCTAGTAGGACTTTCAGCTGGAAATCTGTGCAGACGGTCGTGTCGACCAAGTCCATCGATATGAGTTCTTGAGAACCCTGAAAGAAGCGTTGAATGCAATGAATCAGTTCAGAGACCTCATCTCCCTTAGACTCAGTCGCATCTGGAGCTTTGGACCGGATTCTGGTTCTGAGCTGTGACTCATTATTGGAGAGGAAGATGTGGATAGCCTTCGAAACATCTTTCCTAGTCCAGTACACAACACCATGATGTCCGAAATCAGTCCGGAAAATGGCGAATCTCATGATGTTCCCAAATCAAAGGAGAAATTAAGTGGAATATGAAGAAGTTTCTCAGTGATTTTGAGCGACGGCAGCACAAAGCTCAAGAGAGAAGAAGGAACCGACCCCAGAGGCGAAGACATTGGCTGAGAAGGAGTCCCCACACGACTACGCATGCATGGTTTGCGGGGAGAGGCTGGTCTACAACGACTCTTCGAGTTCACATTCCTGCGATTATTGCGGGCTTGAGTTCACGTCAACTATCTACTGTCCGCAGGGCCACTTTGTATGTGACTCGTGTCATTCGACAGAGGCTTTGGACTTCCTCTCAAAGATGGCTGAATCCGAGAAGAGTGACAGCCCAAGAGACATAGTTGAAACTGCGTTTAGACATCCCTCATTCAAGTTCCATGGGCCAGAACATCACAGCCTGGTTCCTGCCGCACTGCTGATAGCCATGAAGAACAGGGGTCTGACCCGGACTAACGGAGAACCAATAAGTGCAGATCTTGTTCGAGAAGGAATCAGAAGGGGGGCCCAGATACCAGGAGGCTTCTGCGGCACCGCGGGCAATTGTGGTGCTTGTGTGGGTGCAGGAATAGCAGTGGCACTCTACATCGGTTCCACTCCAACAAAGGGACCGGAAAGAAAATCGGCACACATAGCCACAATAACAGCCCTTGAGATGGTGACAGACGGTCTAATCAGATGCTGTAAGAGGTCCAGCCTCTATGGAATCTCAGCTGCAACAAGAGTCCTTAGAGATAGCCATAGTGTGGAGCTTGGTCCGGAGCCTCCGCAGAAATCCTGCGAGAATTGGGAGAGGAACCGAGACTGCGCAAAGAGTGATTGTGTATTCTTCCCAGATGGCGGGGAGTAGTCTAAGCCGCTCTAATGCAGGTGCCTCATACATAGCGACTGGCAGTGCTCCAGCAGAAAACAGTCATGTAACCTTGACCAGCCGTATTTCGTTGTAGTCTGTGATTACTCTGATGAAGCCTCTCAGCATTTCGTCTACGGTCCGGTCACCAGTGTCGGTCTTGAGAGTTCCACCTTCGATTCCCCGAAGTTTCGCGGGAGTGCAGACTACAAGAATGTGGTCTTTGCCAACTCTCTCGATTATACTGGGACTGATCTGCTGGTTTCCTCTGCCAAACAACATTCCCTGATGGCCGATTGGAGACACTATGATCCATGCCTTCTCAAAGGCATCAACTAATCTGAGAATCAACTCCTCATTGACGTCATTGTGCATCTCTCCCTTCTGATACAAGTCGACGCCTAGAGTAGTCTTCTTCACTCCGAGAAGGTCGGCAACGGTCTTCACTGTGGTACCAGGTCCAAGGATGTATGTACCATCCTTCTCCATTGAGTCGATCATGTATCTCGCAATCGCTTCCTGTGCCTCATGCTCATCTGTCGTTTCAGGACTCGCCTGCTTGGCACCTTGGAATCTTGCGGGTACTGCAGGACCCTTCAGATACCCGTAGAGCTGGATAATGAACCGGTCTTCCCGGATTGCTTCTTCATCCGCATCCATCACTTCAAACTCCGCAGAAGTCGCAGTTCCTTGGGATACCAGTCGAACGACTTCTGCCGCGTCGCCGGGATTGACGACGAAGATTCCGCTATACATCTTGACTCCGGAGGGTACGCCAAGCACCAACAGTTCATCCAGATCTTGAGCGACCACTGCATCGAGAATGTCCCTTGCTGTTCCGTCACCACCAACGAACACCAGAAGTCGGACCCCAGCCCTGTAGAGTGCAACAACACACTCCCTTGTGTCCTTTGCTTCAGTTTCTTTGGCAATGGCAACGTCTGCAACCTGAGCTGCAAACCCACTCTCTCTT
>JAEORS010000068.1:0-8873 GCA_016840795.1 Candidatus Thorarchaeota archaeon
AGACTGAACGACCCATGCAACCGCAATTCGTCGCTCTGACCCTACCATGTCAACGTTTTTAACATATGAAAACCCTAGACCAACCAGAACTCGACTATAGGAGAGATTCTGATTTGGCAGACGCTATAGAGTGGACAAATGCCAGCCCAGACGATGTCGTCTGGCGATACCCTGATAATAGAGTAAAATGGGGCTCACAGCTGATCGTTATGGAGAACCAGGCCGCAATCTTCTACAGAGACGGCAAGGCACTCGACACTTTCCTTGCTGGGCGCCACAAACTGACAACTAGCAGCATGCCCGGTTTGGTTGGTTGGTTGCAGAAGAAGGTCAAAGGCGATGTCTTCGAAGCCACCTGTGTCTTCATCTCGAGAAGTCAATTTCAAGGTAAATTCGGCGGCCGAGGGCAGACAAGTGACTTAGCGCCACTTATGTTTCATGGAAACATGTGGTATCGCGTAAAGGAACCGAACATCTTCGTGCAGGACGTTGTAGGAAATCAAAATGCGTTCAGTACCAAGAAGATCAACGACTATCTTCGCTCCTTTATGAACGAGCGAATCATTGACGAATTCGCACACTTTGACCTCCAGGCCGTATTCACACAGCTAGACGAAACCTCGTTGAAGGTCAAGACCAAGGTCAGACAGGCCTTTGAGAGACTAGGGCTTGAACTGGTTGACCTCAAGTTCGAAGGTATTGATACGACTGAGAAATACCGTGAGAGGCTCTTCTGGCTCAGGACAGGTGGAGTTTCCGGACAGCAAGTCGCTGGAATGGAAACCATGAAGGATGCCGCTGAGTCACTTGGGAAGAGTCCTGGTGCAGGTTTCGGAGCAGGTATGGGCTTCATGGGCGCAATGTCCGACCAGATGAAAGGCGGAGAAGAGCCCGCTACAACACCGGCCGGTGCTAAGTTCTGTAGTAATTGCGGAACAGCGCTGGAAGGGGCGAAGTTCTGTCCGAATTGTGGGCAGAAAGTAGGGTAATTAGCAAACACATGGGAGGACCGCCAGGTCCCCCCTCAGATCTTTTTCTTGCAGCTTTCCAGCGTAGCGAGCCAATCCCGTTATATGTGACAAGTGCAGTTAACACTCAAACGCTGGTCGTATTGACTCCTTTGTGGCTGGATTGCTGTGAATAACGCGCGCTCTTCCCTCGAACAAGACATCGCATCCGTAGACAAGCAGGTCCACCTAGGGGTAACTCTAAGACAATCCAACCGAAAGACCGGGGTATTCTACACCCCTCGACATATCGCTGATGATATTGCTTCAAGAACTCTCTCGGCGGCCGTCGAAGACCTGACTGGTGTTAGCCTCGAAAGACTGAGAACAACTACCTTCGACTCCGACCAGCGGGCGAGTGCCTTCCATGTCCTGAAGACTCTTCGTGTTTTGGATCCTGCTGTGGGGGAAGGCGTATTCCTACTCGCTGCAGCAGAATGGCTAGTCAGGACTCGAATGGAGCTCGGAGATAGACTGTCTGAGCAATCCATGAAGCAGGAGATTGTGAGAGATTGCCTCTTTGGAGTGGACATTGACGAGGGGGCCTTGGAGAACTGTAGAAACGCCTTGGGAGAATGGGCTGGAGTTGGTAATGATGATTCAATCCTCACCCACATCCGACACGGGAATAGTCTAGTTGGATGGGTCGAGGCTCCGTCCGGGTTCGGAAACGCTAGCAGAGAAACCCTCGACGACCTGCTTTGGAACTTCCTCAGTTCGAAGCAGCGTCAGCAACCTCGACCGACTTCAGCGTCGATGATGCCGTTCCATTGGGGAATCGAGTTTCCTGAAGTAATAGCATCTGGATTCGACGTGGTCCTGGGGAACCCGCCTTACGGTAACATCCTCTCCAGCCTAGAGAGACATCTGATATCGCGGACGCGCCGGTATGACATCAGCACAGGTAGGACGGGGACTTGGAACAGCGCAGCTCTGTTCATTGCTCGGACTCGCTCTCTGCTGAGAGAGGGGGGTCACCTTGGCTTCCTGATTCCGAATAGCGTTCTCCGAACAAGGCAGTTCAAACGGGCAAGGCAGTTCCTCTTGAGAGAGATGAAGATGTGGCTCATCATCGATGAGGCAAACCCGTTCACCGATGTTACTCTCGAGATGGTTAGTGTGTTCTGCCGGGCGGAAAAGTACGATGGGAATCACGAAATCAAAGTAATATCAAGGCGACCAGGGATTGATTGGGAAGGACAGGTTCCTTGGAAGGTACTTGCCTCGAGCGGGGTCTTTCCACTGTACTATGACTCGATCCTGGCCAGTATGATGAAGAAGGCCACGAAGGGCTGGATCACAGCAAGCCGAGGAAGAGACATCCCAAAAGCTCATGTTAGGGACGGAAAATCAAGACGATTCAGCGTCCCATATGCCACGAGTGGTCGGAGCGTCAAGCGATACAAACTGGACTCGCGGCACCTCATCTATTCCGACATGACCTTCAAGAGGGACAACGGACTCCTAGAGTCATACGACAACGAGTTCCTGATATCAACAAAGAACTACCCGTATCCCAGGTGCGTGATGAAACCTAAGGGAGTGATTCACGGAGGTGGTGCCGTTAGAATCATTCCTATGAGAGATGGAGTGGACCTTGAGTCGCTTGGTCTAATCTTGAACTCTCGACTAGTTCGCTATCTATGCCTGAGATACTTGACAAACTACTCACAACTGACAACTTGCCTGAACACTGGGATAATGGAAGAACTGCCACTTGTGTTTCCGGATAATCGGATGCCATTCTCTGTGCTCTTCAGAGCTTTGGAAGCTCTGTATGATGATTCGTACGCAGCGAATCCAGACAGCATTCACTTCTTGGAGAAACTCTCTGACGCACTGGTATACGAACTGTTTCTCCTTGATTCTGACTCGCTCGCTCGTGCCGTTGAGGAAAGACTGTCAGATGCTGGCGACAAGCTGAAGCCTAAAGAGTTGTCTGAGATGCTGCAGGATGAAACCATTACATCCCTTTCCGACAATATATTTGGCTCACGACTCGTCAGGGAGGTTGAGGGCTCCTATAGAATGCACTAGATTTCGAAGTCCCCATCAATTCCTTCAGGTTGCACGAAGTCTGCAAGACGTCCCTCTTCCTCGAGTTGTGTCATCCAGTCAATGTATGTCTTCTCGAGGTCCCCTCTGATCGACCTCTGTAGCATGTCAGCTACTTCCGACAGAGACAATTCTGTTGTATCTATGTCTGTTACTTCCTCTTCTCCAAAAGACTCATGCGCATCAAGCTGACACACACCTAGCACTTCGGCTTCCACATTCTCCGCAACCTTCTCCATGGTCCAGCCACGACGCATTAGGCGATGCTTCAGAACCTCAGGGTGTGTTCTGAGCACGAACACGTGACTGACCGCCGAATAAGGTACTAGGTCTATGTAGTGACCCTCAACAATGGCCTCTTTGTCAAGCTCTAGAATCTTCCCTTCTATGGCACTCACAAGACAGTCTTCATCTATGACGCCAGTATCGCGTTCATCATCGTGTGATGATACACAGTCAGCCTCCAGAGCCAACTCCCCAAGAGATATAACTTGAAGGTCGAGTCGGTCCCCCAAAATCTTGGCGACCTCTGTCTTCCCTGTGCCAGGAGTACCTCCAATAAGAATCACAGACATGCCGCCGTTGTCGAGCGTTGGTCTTATGGACCTACCGATAGAAACCAACAGCGAAGCAGCTTGACAGGGCTTTCACCAATAAGATAGTCAGAAGACTGCGCTTATAAGCCGATGACAATCAGTAGTAGACATCGAACGAATAGGAGCAACACGATGTCAGAAGGTTCACCAAGTCCAAGTGTCAAACGACTTCCATTGTTAGTTTCTTTGATATTGGTCGTATTGGCTGTCATTACTTGGTGGATCAACACAGTTCTAGCCATGATTCTTGTCGTTTCAGCGCTTTTCGTGTTTGTAATCGGAGCCTGCACTGGACCTCTCGAACAGGTGCAAGTACAGACGTATGAAAGAAGAAGGCGGATATACAGAGAATGGGACACCATCCCGGTAGAGAGGCTTGATTTGCTTGAAGAACAGATGAGAGAATCGCTCAAGCAGTTCTCGACGGAAACTGAGGAAGAGGGATTTGAGATTCCTGTTGACGAAGTGGAGAGCGAGTCCATAGGACTGGTTCACGACATACCAGTCGAGGTAGTAGATGGAATCGGAAGGTCCTTCGGAAAGAAACTTCGAGCCGCCGACATGTCAGCCCTAGACGAACTCGCGGCGGCGGATTCGAAACAGGTAGCGAAGATATGCTCGATTGAGAATAAGGAAGCGGAAGCCTGGATTGCTGACGCAAAGGCGATAGTCGAAGGAGCCGGTGTGACTAGCATTCTCGAGTTAGCGATGTCGGACCCAGAAGAACTCCTCCAGAAGGTGAAGGATGCACTAGAGGAAGGTCTCTTCGAAGTTCCAGAGGGTCACGATTTCACAATCTGGGCTGCACGTCATTGGATTGCGGCCGCAAATGAACACATAGTGCTTACACCTGAGGACATTAGGAAATGGTCAGAGGACAAGCCGTAGCTTGTCGGCATTTAGCACCGCTGCGGCACAAGCCATAAAAGACGACCAATTTCCTGTCACAGAATCACCCCGAAGTGAAGTGAAGAGCTTCATGACTGTTGACTACGCCATAAGACTGTTTGAGAGAGAAGACATTGATACAGTCATCGAAATAAACCAGTTGACCCTTCCCGAAAACTACCCAAGCTCCTTCTTCATGGGGCTTCACAGTCATGCCCCTAAGGCGTTCTTGGTAGCGGTGATTGATTCCAAGGTAATCGGCTACATAATGTGCAGAATAGAGAGGGGTATCTCCTCGTTCCGAAAACCCTACCCTGTGAAGAGAGGACACATTGTTTCTGTGGCGGTTCTAAGGGATTATCGGCGGCACGGGATTGGTACACAACTGGTAAGGAAAGCGATGAAGGCCATGGAACATTACGGTGCTTCCGAGTTCTTCCTTGAGGTTAGAAAGAGCAATACACCAGCTGTGTCAGCCTACGAGAAGATGGGATTCGAGGTGACTAGAGTCCTTCGCGGATACTATCGAGATGGGGAAGATGCATATCTCATGGCCAAGCAGGAGTCCGACGCAAAGGATGAGGATTCCAATGTCTGATGAGATATCAGTGCCGCTTGTCCCCGAGTGTTCTGCTTGTATGATTGAGAGCTTGAGAATCCTGATTCCTCTACTTGCAACCGAAGAAAAGGAGCAATATGACCTATATTCGTTTGCGTTCTCCAGACTTGCTGAAGGATTCTCCAAGTCACTAGATCCCATAGAGATATCCGTTTCTCTATATCGGGGGCTCTATAACAAGATGGGGGTCAAGGATCCGTATTCCTCCTTGAAGAAGCAGAGCGTCGAGGCCGCGAAAAAGGCGCTGCCCCCAATCGACAGGCATGTTTCGGGACTCGAGGGGTCAGAGAAGCTGAGAGCCGCATTGGCTGCATCAATAGCTGGGAATGTCATTGACTTCAATACAGCTGGACATGATCCGAATCTGAATGACTTGCGCGGCATCTTCGAAGAAATCTTGGAGTCTGGCTTCGCCATTGATGACTCCTCTAAGTTGTGGGAGTCCCTGAAGACCAGAAGAGGGAAGTTGCTCTTTCTCGGAGACAACGCTGGTGAAACCCTCTTCGATATCCCTCTTGTGCGGCTCGCGGTGGACCTAGGCTGGGACGTCACCTATGTTGTGAAGATGCGGCCCATGGTGAACGACGCAGTAGAGGAAGATGTACGTGGAACTGAGCTAGAGAAGCTGGCCACAATCGACAACACCGGCGCGTGGGCGCACGGCGTTCCAAAGAAGTGGGTTAGCGATGAGTTTCTCAGGCTGGTTGCAGACAGCAATTTGGTGATATCCAAGGGGCAAGCAAACATCGAAACGTTCCCAGAGATCCAGCGAGAGTTCTCAGTTGAAACCTACTACGTCCTAAGAGGAAAGTGTCCTCACATATCCGCGGCCGTAGGTGTATCAAAGGGCCAGAACGTTGTCCTCAGGCGGCCAGGAACAGAATGAGTAGACAGAATACTTTGCGGTGTATCTCACTATCGTGACGGTCAGCAGGCCGCCGGAAGGTAATCTTTAAATGCATAACCCGAAGTCCAAACACAGTTTTATTTGGAGCTCCCAAATCACGATAGTTAAGGTGGAGATATTATCATGAGTCAGCAAGTACCGGTTATTGTGCTCAGAGAGGGCACAGAAAGGTCTCGTGGCCGCGATGCTCAAAGAAACAACATCATGGCCGCGATTGTAATTGCAGAAGCCGTCAAGTCCGCCCTGGGCCCAAAAGGCATGGACAAAATGCTCGTGGACTCATTCGGAGATGTGACGGTTTCTAACGATGGTGCAACAATCCTGAAAGAGATGGATGTTGCGCATCCGGCTGCCAAGATGGAAATCGAGGTGGCAAAGACAGTCGACGATGAAGTCGGCGACGGCACGACAACCGCCGCTGTGCTCACGGGTGACCTTCTGAAGCAGGCGGAAGCTCTGCTCGATCAGAAGATACATCCGACCACAATCATCAGCGGCTATCGCAAAGCAGCAGAGAAGGCACTCAAAGTCATTGACGAAGTCGCTGAGAAGGTTGACCCTGAATCAAGCGATTACAAGAAGATCCTTAATGATGTCGCCAAGACGGCCATGTCTAGCAAGTTCGTGTCGACATACCGCGATGAGCTGGCAAAGATTGTGGTTGACGCAGTCCTGTTGATCAACAAGGACCTTACAGCAGATGAAGTGATTGACATAGACGATATTCCACGCCAGAAACAGGAAGGATTGGCCGTCAATGCCACAGAGCTGGTCAAGGGACTAGTCCTGGACAAGGAGATAGTTCATCCCGGCATGCCAAAAAGAGTTGAGAATGCCAAGATAGCGCTGCTCGAATGCGCTCTCGAAGTGACAAAGACCGAGTTCGACGCCAAGATATCAATCAGTGACCCGAGCTCTATGCAGGGTTTCCTCGACGAAGAGGAGCGAATGCTGAAGAGTATGGTTGACAAGATTGTACAGGCTGGCGCAAATGTCGTCATCGCCCAGAAGGGTATTGATGACGTTGTTCAGCATTATTTGGCTAAGAATGGCATCCTTGCCGTGCGAAGAATCAAGAAGTCCGACGTTGAACGGCTTCACAGGACAACCGGCGCAACGATAGTTTCCAAGATTCAGAATCTGACCAAGGAAGATCTTGGCAAGGCCAAGCTCGTTGAGCAGAGAAAAGTTGCCGATGACAAGATGCTGTTTGTGGAAGGAACACCCAAGTCCTCTGCTGTCACTCTCCTTGTGAGAGGCGGCACTGACCATATTGTAGACGAGGTTGATAGAGCACTCAACGACGCATTGTATGTTGTGAGAGATGTGGTTATGCATCCATACGTCACTTATGGTGGTGGATCACTGGCTGCAGAGATTGCCAGGCAGCTGCGTGGCTTTGCTGATACACTAGAGGGCAGAGAGCAGTATGCAGTCAATGCCTTCGCAGACGCGATAGAGTCGCTACCTTCAACACTTGCAGAGAATGCAGGACTGGATCCCATCGATGTGCTTGTCAGCCTAAGGTCGGCCCATACTGAAGGCAAAGTCACTCACGGAATCAACATTGATAAGGGCAAAGTAGATGACATGAAGAAGGCCCGTGTAGTTGAGTCAGCTCTCGTCAATAGACAGATTGTTATGTCTGCAGCCGAAGCAGCCCAAATGATACTGAAGATTGATGACGTCATCAGTTCGAAGGGAGCCGGTCTAGGTGGTCCTGGCGGCGGTCCAGACGGCGATTTCGATAGCGACGAAGACTAGTAGCAGTCAAACGCAACGGACAGCAGGTGTGCATATGCCAGAAGGCTCGAAGAAAGAGAAGACCGAACCAGAGGAAACCGACGATGCTGTGGACAACGTCGAGATACTGACGAACATCCCAGGAGTTGGCCCAAAGACTGCGGAGAAGCTTGTTGAGGCAGGATTCAGTGACCTCGGCAATGTTTCCTCAGCAGAACCTGAGAAATTGGCCGCATCGGTTCCAGGACTGAGTCCAGCCAAAGCTGAGGACGTAGTGAAAGCAGCGACCAAGCTGAAGGAAGATGTGGAAGCCGGAGTCATTGACCTGGCAACGAAGGGCAAGAAGGCCAAGAGAAAGAAGGCTCCAGAGCCTGAGCCCGATGTCCATCAGCTCCCTCCGGCAAAAGAGATAGCTAGGGCGGAAATCAGGTCAAGTCTAAAGACGGGCCTCGAAGAAGACAAGATCAAGAAAGGGATACCTGTTGGCCCGAAGTGGTTGACCAAATTCGAGAAGGCCCGGATT
The DNA here is from genome assembly GCA_016840795.1 of Candidatus Thorarchaeota archaeon. Classification (GTDB taxonomy): domain Archaea; phylum Asgardarchaeota; class Thorarchaeia; order Thorarchaeales; family Thorarchaeaceae; genus SMTZ1-83. The sequence continues at coordinate 8,339 of JAEORS010000068.1, forward strand.
ATCGGAGCGAGAGCTCTTCAGATATCCATGGGGGCACCTGTCCTCATAGGGAAGAAGTCAGCCCCAACTGGACTCTTTGCGCTGGCTGAAGCCGAGTTGCGCGCCAAGGCGCTGCCGATGACGGTTCGTAGGACCTTGCCAACTGGAGAGCATTTTGACATCCCCCTGTCCATATTGTTGGAGAGTACGAGGCTAGACTGATTCTTGCCTCATCTCCCTCATTCTTTCTTTTTTCCTGTGCAAGGATACAACGCCTTAAATGGGCTGCAGACTGCTCTTCTAGGCGCTGTCAAGGAGGTAGGATTCGACAATGCAGGAACTACTAAGCCCAGACGTCGTCGTCAGATTCTTGATTGGATTCGCGGTTGGAGCACTAATAGGGCTCGAGCGTCAGAAGAGAATGGTACAGGAATCAACAGGGGGCGTGAGGTCATTTGGGCTATTGAGTCTCTTCGGCACCATCACTGCTTACACCTACACTGTGACAGGGAACATGATAGTACTCGTATATGCAGTGGCTGTTTCGACTATCCTG
>JAEORS010000069.1:0-8609 GCA_016840795.1 Candidatus Thorarchaeota archaeon
CACTTGAGTGCATTCGGGAAAAGGGGTCTAGACATCCAGGACCGAAACCGACGATTCGAGCAGCTTTGCTGACTGAATACACTCCCGCATTATTCCGTTCTTATCTTCATCCATGGGCACGAAGCAGGTAACAAACCAGACGCCATTACCTGTTCCGGCGACCAAACTGATTGCACCATCTGGGTTTATCGCCACAAGTCCGTTCCTGTCAGCCATGGCGGTCAAGAAGGAGATGTTCTTCAGTGTAAATCTCGGATGAGGTCTGTTCCATGCCTCAAGAAGTGCATACAAAGACTGAAACTCTAGCTGCATATTCTCACTGGCGTAGGCCACTCGTCCTTCGTACGTGAACACGCAGAAGCCAATGATGCCAGAGTAGTTGGACATGGCTATGTCAATGGTTCTCTTGATTCGCATTACCATTATGCGCTTCCCATCGGAAATGTCGTTTCTGACAAAGAAATAGCTAATTGGCGTATCCTCAATACAGAAACTGGTGACAAACCTGCTTCATGGACTTGGTGAAGCCACGGACATTGCCTTCGCCATCAGCAGAACTCGATGGTGAAACTCGTCATTTGATACCCATGAACGAAATCTGCCATTGGAAACGCTCATGCCGTTACGGAGGGCAACATCAGCGAGATTGTCTGCCTCCATGGGAGAAGATACAAGTCTATACTGAAACCACTCACCAGAGTCAATGTCCTTCGTCTTACAAGCGATGTCAATGTGTTGGCCGTCATCTAGAAAGACCCGAAATCGCCCTCCAATAGAATACTTGATCTCCACCTTGCTTCCGAAGACGCCCCTGAGGACACCCATTGTGTACATGACTGCAGGGCTTGGTAGAAATGCCCAAGACCAGACTCCATAAGCGAGGAGCATGAGTGCCAGGGATAGAAGGAATCCCAATGTGTTGAATGAAGCGATGACCTCAGGAAGTCCTGACGCCCATCCTTCTAAAGGCCAGAGCCATTCAGGGGGCGGAGGGAGCACATGTATCCCTGACGAATAGAAGAAGTAGAACGCAACAGCTGCAACCACGAGGAGAGCGGAAAGCCCAATCCTCTCTCTGTCCTTATAGAGAGCCTGTGCTTTCTTCAGGTTGTAGTCCATCACTCTTCCTCCAGTGCTCTGAGGTATATCTCCTTTGATTCCTTTCCGTATTCTCTACACATGTTGACGAGGACCGCTAGCAGCGGATGCTCGTTGTTGATTCGAATCGAGTATAGTTTGGGAGTCAGTTGGTCTATCAAGATCATCTGATCCTCCTGGAGATGCATGAGCACACCTCTGTACAGACTTCTCGACTTTCCGCTGTACCCGATCAATCGACCCAGTTGGACACCACTTACACTTCGCGGGTAGACATGAGCCAATGCAAGCAGGATTGCCCTCCTGGTGTCATTCAGTGAGGACATCAGCTGCGTCAGCTCATATACGGAGCGTAAAGTGTCGTTTTCTTCCATATCCTGTGGCATCCTGGCGGTATCTAGTTGCTTGTGTTGTCTTCTACACAACAGCCTGCGCTCAGAACAAGCGTAATGGGTTTCTATTCCAAGTTCAGGCGTTACATCTGGGACGCCGTAGGGCTATATCATTCTTACTAACTTGGTGATGTTACCGACAAAACGCAGTGATGCTGGAAATGATACAACACATGTTAATAAGCCTCGAAAAGAGTAGTGTCCTTGGAACTAACTACATGTTAGGAGGTTTGTCAGATCGTGGCCTTTGGCAGCAAGTACTTTGGTTGGCTGGCAGCCATGGGAATCATACTCGCAGGCGGGTGGTTTCTGTTGCCCGTTGGGTATGAAACCCTGATCCAGTGGATGGCTCCCCTAATGGGGATGTATGTTAGGCCTACACTGGTCATGGTGAACATTCTGCTCGTTAACCCGCTCACAAACCCGGTGATGGCCGGAATCTGGATAGGGGCCGGATTCATAGGAGGGGTCATGGCTGGGACCAAGAAAGGCGGATTTGTGGTAGCATTCGTAGCATGGATATTCTGCATCGGAATGGCAGGTTTCTGCCTGATTCAGATGTTCATGGGTGGAGTATCTCTAGGCACCTTCCCACCGATTCCTCCTGGAACATCACTGGTTGATATCCTAAGCATCCCGGTGATTCAAGATGTAATCGGAGGCATTGTACCAATGATTGCTGGGTTTGCCGGCGGCGGTGGTGGATTGACGGATATCTTCTCGATGGTCCTTCCTCTGCTGGTGTGGTTCTTTGTGCCAGTTGTCTTGGCTGTGATTGGTGGGATAATTGGAGCGACCGTCCGACCAAAGGAGTGATTCATGATGAAAAATGTATACAAGCACGCGTTCGTAATGATGCTGGTTGGATTCCTACTGGCGTCACCTGCAGTAGCTGCAGCGGCATTCTCTGGAGAAAACTATCAACCTGCGCAAGACTTCGAGATGGAAGATCTCTTTGAGAAGATCTTGGAGGAAGGCGCAGAACTGGTCTTCGCTAATATCGATCAAACGGGCGGCGCACAGGTGATATACGGTCAACTCGGCATCCCGTCCGATAGCCTGGGTCTGGACCTGCCGATGTATGATGGCTGTATCGTCATGGTATTGATCGCCACCTATGGCGAGTTCTTGGAGTACGTCTTTGAGCTAATAGGTGCTGACTTCTTCGGTGGCGGTAGCGACGGAGACATTTTTGCACTTCAGGCCGATATGTTCAGTCTGGACTCGATTTTCGACATGCTGGGGACAGAGTTTACACTCCTGGTGAATGTCTTTCTGAATCTCCCAGAGGGGGAGTCTAGAAGCAACATGCAGGAGATTCTCAATCATATGGGTGCTGGTAACCTTGGATTCTCCTTTGCTGAGGTATTTGCCTTCCGGCTCGACCAGAGCTTTTTCCCGCCTGAGATGGAGATAACAGTGCCTTTCAGCTCATTGGACATCTACATACATCAAGTTACGAATGTCGACGCCGTGTCCACTGTCTTCGAAACAATGGATGCTAGTGGCTTCCTTTCCGCGATTGATGAAACTGAATTCACAGACGCCGATGCTGCAGCAGCTGGCCTTCTTGCGATTCCTGATATGACGGCACTTGTCGACATGATCGAGGGGTTCAACCCTGGTCCAGCATTCGTAACTGCCGCTGATTACGCCGCGTCTCAATTCGGCAATCTTACCTTGGAAGGACCTTTGGCAATCGCGGCCGTTGGATACATCGATGACCAAGTGCTGGACACAACCAGCACGCAACTTGACATCTTCAGCGACCTACTTGGTGGTACAGGGTCAGTAGACCCGTTAGATCAGGGTCTATCAGTGGTCATTGCTAACATGCCATACAATGTAAACGTAACGGACTATTCTCCCAAGAATGAGGGCTTGAACCTCACATTCTACGACAGCAACAGCAGCATAGTGTTCTGGAATGCAACTGGACTTGGTTCCCAGACGGACTACACAGTCTACCTCAACGCGAGTGGTCTTCCTCCAATGATTACCTTGGAGAGGTCATTCAATCCGACGTCTTGCGCTGTCGGTGAATCGACAACTGTCACTGTCACCGTGACCAACGGTGGTACCGAACCCATATACAACGTGACACTTGAGGATCTAGGCCTTTCAACAATCTACACCGAAATCACACCATCTGGGACGACAGCGAATTCTTGGCCTATGTTGGGACCTTCTGAGAGCCAGACAATATCGTATACGGTTACGTTTCCGAACGATGGACGCTACACCTTCCCAGGCGCAGTCATGACCTACGACTTCCATGGCTACACTTTCTCAAAAGACACGCGGAAAGATGGTTTCACTGTCACTAGTGATCTCGTGGGGCTTCTATCCCAGGCTATTGCGGATGGTTGGCCTTTCACAGGCGGCGTCTTAGGACTTGTAGGGCTTGTGGGAATCTACTCGGTTTGGGGTCTAGTCCGCGGACGCGGAGGTAGCGAATTCTACCAGATGTAGATTCAACTAGTGACTCTCAGTCAGTCGACTGGGAGTCCCAGTTACTCTTTTCTCCACTTCAGCAGGTTTTTATCAGACAGGACTGAAACCTCTCTCTGCGTGATGAATCATGAGCTTGCGAGACGAGCTTAACGGATATCTGAGGCTCCCGAGGAACTTCTTTGGCATCTCTGCACCTGAGGTCGGAAAACCCGATGTTGGTGTCCTGGGAGTGCCTTACGATCTCACTTCCAGTTACATGCCCGGCTGTCGCTTCGGACCTGATGCAATCCGAGCTGCTACCGATTCGGAACGGTCTCACAGTTTTCCGCTCACAATAAGTGAATCAGCGTCTTCCAAAGGCGAGCCACTTGCCAAGCTCATTACACTCGAGGACATCGGCGATTTGGAGGTGATGGGGCGTCTTCCAGAGACTGCCATGGTAGATATCTCAGAGGCAGCTGCCAAGCTGGCTTCGCACGAGAGCTACCTTCTCTTCCTCGGAGGTGACCATTTCATCACATATCCTCTTCTGAAGGGTCTGAAGCGAGGGAGACCTGGCGAGTACGGAGTTGTCTACCTAGATTCGCATGCCGACCTCTACGAGGAATACGGCGGATACTCTCTATCGCATGCTACCACCCTTCGACGACTAATTGACAAGAAGATCGTTTCTGTAGAGGATGTTGTAGCCTACGATCTGAGAACTGCTCTTCCTGAGCAGAGAGAAATGCTCATGAAGGCACAAGGGATTCCTAGTTCTCCAGAGGAATTCTCCACCAAGGTTGCAGCGCTCGCAAATAGAGTTGACAACATCTACGTTTCTGTTGACCTTGATGTCCTTAGGCCCGATCTTGTCCACGGTGTAAGTCACCCTGAGTCCGGTGGTCTCGACATGGGCACTCTCACATCATTGCTTGACAAGTGTTTCAGGACCGGGAAAGTGCGTTATGCTGATGTAACAGAGTTGAATCCGCTTGTTGACAAGGCTGGGCTTGGGGGAATCGCCGCTCGCGATATCGTGAAGTCGATTCTCACGGGGTTCGCCTTTCAGAAAGGCTTAAATTAGTAGTAATTGCACATAATTTGTCGGTAGAGATGAGCCGTTCGAGTGAGGAGAGATTGGAGAATGTGACTGCCCGTGCAGGGAGTATACTCCGAGAGCTTGGTTTCGGAGAACACGAAAGCCGAGTCGTCATAGCTCTGAACCAACTCGAATCAGGGACCGTGGCAGACTTGTCCGCGGCCACGAAGATACACCATGCGAATCTCTATTCTGTTCTTGAAGGTCTAGTTGACAGAGGTCTGGTTATTAGTGATGAAGGGAGACCCCGAGTCTTCCAATTTGCGCCCTTAATGCACATGAGGGATTTGCTCTCTGCAAAGGTTGAGCAGCTAGCTCAGGACCTCAGAATCGTGCAGAGCAGAAGAAAGAGAGAGCGTGAAACCCCGACACTGATTTACACCATCAAGGGACGGTCAGATGTCGAAGCAAAGATGTTGAGCATGATAGCGAGAGCCAAGCAGAGAATTATGCTTGTGGCTCCAAGCCTAGAGAAACTGGGCACAATGGTATCCTCAGCACTTGCAACAGCTTCCCGTCGAGGTGTGGTAATAAGAGCGATTCTTGGAGAACGCTCGGATGTTGAAGATTCCTCTCTGCAGCAGAGAATCAAAGAAGACACACTCGCTGTTGACCTTGTCGTTGACAGTGAAGAGGCTCTGATATCTATGCCCGATCTCTCAATCTGCGGATGGGCCGACAACCCGCTGATATCACATCAACTCGAAGGCTTTCTTGAACAGACATGGGACTTAGCGAGGCAATAGACAATGGCAGACTATGACGTTATCGTAGCAGGAGCGGGCACGGGTGGGGCAATAACTGCTTACACACTTGCCAAGAAAGGACATTCAGTTCTGATGGTTGACAGAAAGGAGAGGGACCAGATAGGTCACAAGACCTGTGGGGATGCAATCGCAGAACACCATATCAGAGATCTGAAGAAGATGATTGGTCTTCCGGACCTTCCCAAAGACACGATTGAGCATCCGGTCGCGGGAATGGAGCTATATGCTCCCAACGGAGTGAACAAGCTTGCAATGATTGGGCCATCAACGAGGGGCTACTCTTTCAACCGGCACAAGATGGGTCAATGGCTGGTTTCCTTGACGGAAGAGGCCGGTGTGGAAGTCCTTGCTTCTGCGAGAGTAAAGAGACCTCTCTTTGAAGAAGGCAAGGTGGTCGGTGTGAGAGTCTCTTTGGAAGGCGATGACACAGACAGAGACTTAACGGCACGTGTTCTTGTTGATGCGACTGGCGCTACGGGAATGCTGCGTCGACAACTGCCGGAGAGTTCGTTGATTGAGAGAATTGTGGCAAAGGAAGACCAAATGGTAGCTTGGCGTGACATCTATGACACTCCTGAGTATGAATTCGACACCCCAGAGATACTCCAGATTCATTGGAATCAAGAAAAGACACCAGGGGGCTATACGTGGGTCTTTCCACAGGGACCCCACAGGGTCAACGTTGGGTTGGGAGTAATGATCCTTCCTGGGTACACGCACCCTCGGAAAACATACGAAAGCTTCGTTAGAGAGAACTGGGACTTCATGAAGACAAAGCTTGTGACCATCGACAGTAGTGGCGGAACAGCTCCTCTCCGTAGGCCAATCGACACGATGGTAGATGACAACTTCATGCTTGTAGGTGACGCTGCATGTCAGGTTAATCCGATTCACGGTGGTGGCATTGGGTCTTCAATGATTGGCGGAGTACATGCTGCGCAAGTGGCTTCAGAGGCACTTGAACGCAATGACACATCAATGGAATCGCTTTGGGACTACAATCCTCGATACATGGAGAGCTACGGAATAAAGCAGGCGTCTCTCGACGTCTTCCGGTGGTTCCTTCTCAACGTTACGAATGAAGACATCAACTTCGCCTTCGAGAAGGGAATCGTAAAAGGCATAGACCTTCTGAGTGTCAGCATAACGGGAAAGATGGAGATTGGGACCGGAGAGAAATTCAAGAGACTGCTCGCAGGTATTGGTAAGGTTCCACTTCTGATGCGAGTCAACAAGGTAGCCAAACTAATGGAGCAAATCAAGGATGTGTATTCCCAGTATCCGACCTCTCCCAAAGGACTGGCTGATTGGAAAGCGCGTCTATCCCCTATCTACGATGCAGCCAAGAAGGCCTAGTTATCCAGCCGAGTGGTAGAATGAGATTTGTAGGAGTCGCGTCAGGCATAGAGCTTTTTGCGCCTAGCGACTCCTACTTCTCATATTTCAATAGCCCTTACATCGGACACAGGAGAAGCTCATCTGTTGATATCTATCCTTCTCACAGTGAATGGGGTGGACCTGCTTTCTCTCCCATTGATGGTAAGATTGTACGATTGAAGGAGATATCCATGGGTGACCGGAAGGTCTTCCCCTCCGAGGATCGTGACTATGCTATTGCCATGAAACCAGAAGAAGAATCCAGCTACATTGTCCGTATTCTGCACTGTCGCCCAAGTGTATCCGTAGGTCAGTCCGTCACCAAAGGTGATGAGATTGGTGGAGTCCTACGCTCTCGTTTCTTCTGTTTCTGGACAGGGCCTCACTACCACGTAGAGGTGATGCCAGAGGCGGGTTTCCACCGATCCTCAAAATCGTCTACGATTGCTGTGGATTTCCCCAAGGTCACTACAATAGACAGGGGAAATCCTGAGGAGTTGGAATGCAGGGTAATTGAATCATCTCGTGACATTTTGATTGGAATCTCCAAGGGTGCATCATACGTGAAACTGGGAGACCTCCAAGGACACATGGCACGGATTGGAGATGGTTCCGACGTGGGGTTACTTGACGCTGGAATCCCTCATTACGAGAATGGAGGAGTAGTTGCCGGGTATTCCGCAAGAGAAGGCTCGAAGGTTGTAGCGTGGAGCCGCAATATAGGAGCTGTAACTTCCTCGGGCGGTAAATTTGTGCAATTCAAGGTCTCTGAGAGATTCCAACCCAAGGTTGATGGTGAACCTGCACGAGGAATATCAAATCACTTGTATTCAGATGCACAGACTGTTCGGGGTCTGACGCCCGTGTATCTTATTCCCAAGAAGATTGGCCAGTTTGAGGGAAGATATGACGAGGGTGATGCCTTTGCACTTTCACTGTAGGTGGGTTCTTGCCGAGAGTTACTGACGTTCATGAACCCAGTGTCTGATCCAGTCTGTTGGGGCACGCAAAGCAAGTCTAGGCCCGGAGAATCTCATGACTTTTCGAATCTCGTTTCTCATGCTAGGACGATAGCAATGAATTTCGCATTTTCTGCAGGTGGGCTTTTCTTCCCCATACCCACAATGGTCCAACCTGTGGTGACTGTATTCTAGGAGTTCTGTGCACCTCTCACACAAGGAATCATTTAGTGAATCGTGCTTGCGGTCACAATAGTAGCGGATCATCCGCTCTACGGTCTCTTTCTCCTTCCGTATCTTGGGACCGTTTGGAAAGCTCTCCTTCTTGCTCATAGACCAACACTCGAGTCTGGAAGTGGCTCTTCTAGAATGTGTGCCTTATGAATGCTAAGATACGTCTATGTTTCCAATTGAGTTCTCTGGCTGTCGAATACCTATCCAGCAGCAGTATGGAGGCAGCGACATCGTTATAGCATCATGA
>JAEORS010000070.1:0-8516 GCA_016840795.1 Candidatus Thorarchaeota archaeon
AGATTCACAAGAAAGAACCCGGCAATGGCACCTGCAAATACCAACAGAGGAAACAAGGATTGAGCCGCAAGTGCCAGTATTGTTAGTTGGCTCTTGTCACCAAGTTCTGAGAGAAGAACCAGAGATACCATGCTGAGGAACGTTGCTGGCTGCTTGCAGTCGTCCACCTCTGGACTGTTCCTGATTAAGGCATGAATGCCCATTCCAATGAAAAGAGCCCCGGATAGATAGAGAATGAAGTCAATTGGAAGAGCTGCAGCCAGCACGACGCCAACAACTACCGCGATAACAGATGCGAATGCAAGCGCCAGCATAGCTGCAAGAAGGATTATGTGGGGGCGTCTGTATTGCGCACTTAGACATAGCGTCGTCAACATTGTCTTGTCTCCTATCTCTGTCAGGAAGACAAGACCAAACGATGACAGCAGTGCTTGCAAAGGCATCTCTACACTTCCCGGAGTTCACTCTCAGTCAAGGTACTTCTCTTGCATCTCTGTTGGGATTCAACGAAAGTTGGAAATTCTATCGCACAAGTTGTGCTCAAAATTCACTGATATTTCCGATGCTACCGCGGTTGTTTCTCCCCGATAAGAGTATCTCAATGTCACTTCCCAGAATGAGATGGTGCGGAAGGTGGGATTTGAACCCACGAACTGCTTCCAGACCAGATGTCCTATTCGTATGACCCCATTTCATACGATCTTAAGTCTGGCGCCTTTGGCCTGGCTTGGCTACCTCCGCATGAATCTGTAGGTGTAAATCGGGTTCTTCAGTTCTTTTGTGATTTGTTGTGGGAGAGAAGTGGTGGGGCGGGCCGGATTTGAACCAGCGACCCTCGAGTGCCAAGGGGGAATTTCCCTTAGTCTTCTCGGTGTAAGCGAGACATCATAGCCGGGCTAGACTACCGCCCCTAGCCAGTTCGGGTTGTCCAATCCGAATAAAAGAATTACTCACTGACGGGCTGCAACTATGTGGAACTCATGGAGGGTGTCATCAAGGACGATGCTTCGGACAATGGTGAATCCAAGGCTTGCGACCGAATCGCAGAGGTCGGAGATTGCTGCTGAAGTTGTTTTTGATTTAAAGGCAGCAATAAGCCACCCTTCGTTCTTCAATAGTACAGAGAATCTGTTGACAAGCATAAGTGTCCCTTGAGGATCAGTTGTGACGTCGACAAGCAATAGGTCGATTCTTTCATCTTCGCCAAGGATCATTGGGTCCATTGTGAAGGCGTCATCAAATAGGACTGAGATGTTTGGATATTCGTTTACAAGCCTCTCGAGAAACTGGGCGAATTCCTCCGAAACCTCGACACCAACTGCAGTTACACCGCACTCAGCCAAATACGTCAGAAAACCTCCTGCTGAGCTGCCAATGTCAAGAGCCAGTTTGGCTGAAGTGACAATGTTTCCTATAGCATCATCAATCTGCTTCAATTTCAGGTACCCAACAGGTGTGTCTTTCGATTCCTTGGAAACAGATACGAAATCTGAACCTTTGATTTGCTTCGAGGCCTTTGCCAGTTCGCCGTTTACCCTCACATGACCTGCTCTAACCGCGCGTTTGGCAGCTTGACGAGATGAGAAGTAGCCTTGTTCTACCAACCAGGTGTCAAGCCTTGGCATTATACCTCTCTCCAACCTCTTCTGGGATGAATAGATGCATTGGCACCCCTTTCAGTCTAGGGCCTATTGCGGCAAGAATGCCTGATGCACGAGTGCTCCTCTTGCACCTTAGAGAGAACTCGAAGTGACCGAGTTTCTCTATTCGATAGATATCCTCAGAGTGTCCAGACTTTGTCAAAGCGTCTTCAATGATGTTCTTGGTGCATCCTAGAACTAGCAATCGTTGGTGATCATCCCCTGCCCACCTCTTGATTCGGGAGAGCGTTGACTCTGCAAGCTCTCCTGTGGTCTTATGATGGGCACTGTCTATTTCCGTGATACGTACTTCAACGGGAAGATGATCTACTAGCACCAGGGTGCTAGAGATTGTCCTCAATGAAGACTTCGGCATTGATAGCTGACTTCGAAGGTTGTGAAGTGGAACGAGCACATCCATTTTGGGCGGCCCCATGATTCCAATGTCGCAGTACAATCCGTATCCTACCTTTCCGACATCGACTAACTGACCCCTGAATGTTGAATCAGTGGAAAGCGCGCCAAACTCAGAAACACCCCCATATCGTTGCAGCAGTACATTGCCGACAAACTCCTCGTCCTCACCCTCAATATCAACCGTTATGTGATTCCTCTTGTCCGTTCCCAGCTTCACCAGAGATGCACTCAGTTCTCTGACTATCTCAGTAACATCTATTCTCATATGATTGAGTAGTTGCCTACGGTATGGACCATATGCTTGAGCGTGAAGGATGAGGTGCCTCAATGGCCTGCCACCTGATAGAGGCTGTACTTCTCGTGCTAAGTAGGTTTCCTTAAACGAGTGATTGAGTCCCTATGTTGTAGAGGTTGCCGATAGGTCAGCTTTCAGTTCTTCCACTCTCTTGCGGAGGAAACTGATTGCCTTCGTGTTGTCCACATACTCCAATTGCTCGTTACAGATTGGACAACGGAATGAGAGATTCATGGCCTCCTCAAAGGGAACCGGTGAGGAATCGCGACTTACGCAGGCATAAAGGTCATTGTTGCTCTCATGTTCTAGTCTCTGTTCAAGTAGATTCAGAACTAGTCGTTTCTTTCGGTTGACAAGGGCTTGTGCTTTCTTTGGGTCTATCTTCCAGTAGTATAGGAACCAACCCGTGTTGGTATCGCGGATTCTTCGATAAGAGGCTAAGTGATTGTCGTGGAGTTTGTACAGGATTCTTCGAACAATGTTCAGCTTAAGATCGGTCTTGGTGGCAATCTCTTCATCTGTGGTTTCCTCTGCATTGACAAGAACAGTTGCTATGTCCACTCCCTCTTTGCCTGCTATCTCCTCGACTACAAGGCGGAAAAGGTCATGGTTGATATTCGCATGTACCATTTTGAAGTGATCACCTGAGCGTATCCGGAGGCTGGTCAGTCCACTGATTTCTAACGTAACCAAAAGCCCTGCGATTGAGAACTTGCACTTACTATACTATTATTACCTAAGAGAGTATATATTCACTTCGTTTAGACCGTTTCTGAGTCTGACTTCTGCGACTTCTTTCGCTTCACAATGACTCGGTCTCCCAATGTAGGTCCGCTGCGAGATACTCCTTTGCTAGTTCGAACTGGAGTGGAGCTTATTGGTTCCAGAAGGGAAATGTCTAGCTCTCTTTCCAAGCCTCTAATTGTCTTCCCAGTGGGTTTCAGTCGTCCTGCCTCTATTGATTGAAGGGTCGAGATTCGTTCACCTACCTTCTGAGCAAGCTCTTCCTGACTTAGCTGCTTCTTCTGTCTAGCCATCCGGATTGTGCTTGCATAGTTCTCGATGAGGATCATATCCTCCAAGCGTGTTCCAGTCGTTGCACGAGGTTTTGATCTACGGGATGTGACCCGTCGAGGAACTTGTGGGGCTGGTTCTTTTGGCTCACCAATCCAAGAAGGTCGTATTCCGGATGCTGAAGAGCTCCTTCGATCTGTACCTGATGGTGATTTTCCGAATCTCGCCGCGCATTGAGGACAGACGTTCATCTTGGCTCCTTCGATTTCGACGTTTCTTCCGTGGCCCTTCATGTTTCGGCCGCATAACTCACAGCTGGGCACAAATAATCCCTCTTCAGGGCACCTCTGAACCTGAAGTGTTGATAAAAGTTGTCGACTGGCGCAGAATCATTGGGCCTCAAAGGAATCCTTAAATCAGTAGCAGAGGATGGGGTTTCGAGGTGCAGTGATTGCCAGGGACTACTGATGCAAAGAAAGACAGCATCGATAATTCTACCTACACTGAGACCTACACTAGACATCTAGAACGTCGTCTTCGTGCACTTGAAACAGAGAAGCAGATACTGCAAGCTGAACGTTCTAGACTTGAGAAGGAAAGTCAGACTCTGAGAACTGAGCTCGAGAAGCTGAGGCAGTCTCCGCTTATCACAGCAACCGTCATCGAGATACTTGATGATGGAAGAGCGGTCGTGAAGAGTTCAACAGGCCCCAATTTCGTGGTGCATATCTCGTCATCCATCCCCAAGGACAAGCTGCAACCCGGCATGAGAGTTGCGCTCAATCAACGATCCTTTGCAGTAACACAGGAATTGCCACCACCAAGAGATCCGATGATTAGGGCAATGGAGATTGAAGAGGCTCCTGATGTTTCCTATGCCGACATCGGTGGACTCAAGGAACAGCTTCGCGAGATAAAGGAAACAGTAGAATTGCCACTCCTGAAACCTGATCTGTTCGACCAGGTTGGTATCGAGCCTCCTAAAGGTGTCTTGCTGACTGGTTTCCCAGGTACTGGGAAGACCCTGTGCGCAAGAGCTGTGGCTCATGAAACAAATGCGACTTTCATCAGGGTCATTGGTTCTGAGTTGGTTCAGAAGTTCATTGGTGAAGGCGCCAGACTTGTAAGGGAGATTTTCTTGCTTGCCAAGGAGAAGGCACCAGCTATTGTTTTTGTCGATGAGCTTGACGCAGTAGGTTCACATAGACTGGACATTGCTACCTCAGGTGATAGGGAGGTCCAGCGCACACTGATGCAACTGCTCAGCGAGCTGGATGGTTTTGAGAATCGTGGACAGGTGGCGGTCCTTGGAGCTACCAACAGACCAGACATCTTGGATCCAGCTCTTCTAAGACCAGGGCGTTTTGATCGGATAATCGATTTTCCTGTTCCAGATGAGGAGAGTCGAAAGGAGATTTTCAAGATTCATACGCGCGGAATGAATGTTGATTCTGAGCTTGACTATGATAGGCTGGTATCTGCAACGTCGGAACTAACAGGTGCTGCCATCAAGGTAATCTGTATTGAAGCGGGCATGTTTGCTATTCGTGACAACAGAACCTTTGTGGTACAAAATGACTTCATCAAGGCCATTTCGAAGATTCGGGATAGAGGAAAGGGTGATGGTGCACCAAGTACCCTATATGCTTAGTACGCCTTCAAGTAATAGAGCTACTACGTCCTGTGGGTTGCGATGAGATATAGAGAGTTTCTTAGGACTAGACTGAAGGACCAGATTCCGTCTGGCATTCCGTTTCCCAGTGGTTATCACCTCGTAGGACATGTTGCCCTACTGCATGCTGATTCTAGGATGCAGCCGTATTTGGAGCTAATTGGGGAAACCACTCTTCAGTATGACTTGCGGATTGCCTCAGTTGCAGTGAGGGTTGGAGCTACGACAGGAGTCACGAGATTACCTGACTACACTGTCATTGCTGGCGAGAGTCAGACCACTACAACACATGTTGAGAATGGCGTTCGGTTTAGACTCGATCCCACACGGATTACTTTCTCGGGTGGAAACAAGGCCGAAAGACTTCGCATGGGATCTGTTGTCAGATCCGGAGAAACTGTTCTTGACATGTTCGCCTGTGTCGGTCAATTTGCCCTACATATGGCAAAGAACAGACAGACAAGAGTGAAGGCAATCGAGTTGAATCCGGAAGCGTACGAGTTTCTTGTTTCCAATGTTCGGCTGAATGATTTAGAAGACATGGTTGAAGCAGTCCTTGGTGACTGCAGAGAGATTCATCCTGTGCGTGTGTTCAATAGAGTGGTGATGGGGTATCTGCATGATACACATCTTTTCCTTCCATACGCCCTGAAATCACTGGTAGCCAAAGGAGGAACTGTTCACATGCATATCGCCCTGCCAGAAGGAGAATTAGAGCCGTTGACCTGTACTGTCAAAGAGTTGTGTCTAGAACAGAAACTCACCCCCCATGTTTCCATACGGCGGATCAAGACGTATGCCCCTGGCATTCAGCATTTTGTCTTTGATATTGAATTGACGTAGCTCTAGAGATACAACTAACAGAGCACAACCATTTTATCCCTATCACAGAGTATCAGGATGAAAGAACCTCATTTACCTCGGGTGGGCTTCATGACACGTAGACGTGGTATGTCACCAAGGGCAATTGCTCGAATGATGAAACAGATGGGAATAGAACAGAAAGATGTTAGTGGGGTAAGAGAGGTGATATTCCGCTTCGAAGACAAGGAGTGGCTAATTACCGACCCCCAGGTCGTAATGATCAAGCAGGCTGGCAGCGAATCATACCAAGTGTCGGGTACCAAGTCCGAGAGGGGACCGATTACGGAAACGGGTGTTTCAGAAGGGGTAGAGCCAGAGCCTAGGAGAGAGCTCGAGATACCTATGGAAGACGCTGCGCTTGTGGCCAGTCAGACCGGGGTCGATATCGAAACTGCAAAGGAAGCGCTGCGGAGTAGTGAAGGCGATTTGGCAGCTGCTATCCTGAAACTAAGACAGACGTAACGTAATACAAATAATACACGCACTGAAACGCTATTGTGCTTCCATTCGCTCCTTCAGAAACTTGAGTCTGAAGAAATCCTCGCGCTCTCTCTCTTCGAGGGCTTGCTTCACATATCTTGCCGTAGCATCGAGCCTAGGGATCACTATTGTTTCGAGGGCTGACACTCGCCTCTTGGTGCGTTCAACTTCAATCGCAAGTCTCTTGACCGTCGAGTCGATTTCAGCAAGGCGCACCACTGCGTTCAATGCATCCTTGAACTTGGATGCCATCACATCGAGCTGGACACTTGAGTCTGGCAGTGAGTACGGGAGCTCTGGTACGTGTTGCTCAACAGATAGGACGGGGACCAGGACACCCATCATGGACCGTGTGGAGATCTTCAAGTCTGCTAGAACTCTGCTCGAGTTGGCAAACTCCACCACTTCAGAGGGCCCCATTATCATCTTCGTCTTCGTCAGAGCGGAGAATGCTTCAGACAAGGCAGTTTCGACCTTATCACGGGTTTCTTTCACTTCAGCAAGAACATTGAACAGTTCCATGATTAGAGAGTCGCGCTTCTCCTTCAATAGATCATGACCTCGTTCTGCCAGCCTCATCCGATTCTTCAATCGAAGGAGTTCCATCCTTGTTGTCTTGGTTCCTGGAAGAATCTTACTCATGTCAATCACTCTGAAGGGCTGAATCTAAGACTCGGACGTGGAGTCGTGTCACATCGTGAGGTCCTAAAACTCTTGTGATGAGCATCATGCAAAGGTCACTACCAGTGCACTCACAAGTACTAGGAAGGCGCAGACAATGAGCCAGTCACGAAGATACTTCTTTACAAGCCTAGGTCGGTCATTGATCTGTCCGGTTACAATGAGTGTCATGAAGGAGATGGATAGAAAGGCAAACGGAAGAGCGACTGTTGAACCGGTAAGTGATGTGTCGGTAATCAGGATAATTGCGGACAACGCACCAAAGACGAGAAAACTGAGTATCATTAGCGAGTTCAGCACGTGTTGGATCCGGTCAACATCCATCGGAAGCTTCTCCTTTCCTTGTGGTGGGGCCATTCCCTGGCTTGTCCCCTCGCTGCTGCATCCTGTTCAAAAAGGTTGCGTCTCAGTCGCAGGCATGAATCAGCCGTGGCGGATTCACCGCGATACTTATTAGGGGTGTAAGGTGAAACAAGCAGTTGTATTACAAGAAGTACATGTGATACCATGGGGTACACATCATGACAATTGCGATTCACGAGAGTGCATTGATTCGCCATTTCAATACTCGCAAGGAAGTCTTGCGAGCATGGGAAGAACGAATTGGTGCCCGCTTCTCTCCTTTTCGCGGCTACAAGATGCCAGACTCTCGTCTGTATATTGAATGGCCAGAATTCCTAGATCAGCTCGTGGACTTGATTCTCACCAATGAACGCCACATCTTTCTCAGGGGTCCGGTTGGTTCCGGGAAAAGCACGCTGATGTTGCTTGCATTGAGAGACCTGCCGACCCTGGCGGACCGCAGGGGAAACAAGTTTGTGACTGGCTATGTTGGAATGACAGGACTCTATGAGAAACAGATGGCCGCCGCCATTTCGGACTCTCTGAGAATCAAGTACCGGAGGTCATGGGAGTCGAGTCAGATTGTGGAGGCTGTTGCTCAGGAGTCGGTCAGAAGGTACATCCAGGAGAATTCCCGCACTGCGCTCTTTCTCGAGGATGTTGCGGACAATCAGGAGTCAGCGTTCCACAAACTGAGATATCTGGCAGACCTTCCAACGCAGGAGATGAAGAACGATTATCCTGAAGTGCTTGATGAACCCATTATCACATTGATAATGTCTGGAACTGCAATCTATTGGAATGCCATGCTTTCCTTCCTTCCGCAGATTGCAGACCGAACTGAACCCCTTGATGTTCCTCCGTTTGATGACCAGAAGGCAAAGGAGTTCATTGGGAGAAGAATCTACTACGCACAGGGACGCATTGATAACTTCAACCCCGATGACTTTGAGATATACCCGTTTGATGATGCCGCCATTGAGATCATCAACGAAGCTGCCAAGGGTAATCCACGAGACATCCGAATGTTGGCACGGGGGTGCCAACAGGTAGCGGCTGAGAACTTCAGGCGGAGGGATGATCCAGTGGTGGATAGAGAAATCGCCAGACT
>JAEORS010000071.1:0-8470 GCA_016840795.1 Candidatus Thorarchaeota archaeon
AACAGTTGTCGGACATCGTTCTCGGATCTCGCAAAGAAGCATGACGTGTCCGTGAACACGATAAAGAATCGTGTAGAGGACCTTCTTGAGAAGAAGATTATAGTGGGCTTCGACGTCCAGTTGAAGCTTAGCCTGCTAAATGCTAGCTTCGCCTTGGCCATCCTCTATCTGAAGGACCAAGCATCACGGGAAGTCGTATCTGAACTGGGGAGTAGTCCTTTCATAATGGCTACTGGAATTGGTATTGAGCCGGAAGGGTTCGCGATTGCAGTCTATCGAACCAGCACTGAGCTGAGTCGGGCCGTGCAACATCTCAAGTCTAATGACGCAGTCAAAGAAGTCGATGTTTTCCAGGTTCTGCCACCTCCATCTTCAATGGAATCAGTCCCTCCCTCAAAAGGACTGAATGCACTCAAGAAGATCGACTGGAAGATACTCTATCATCTTAGATGGAACGGAAGAATGCCTCTGAAATACTTGGCGAAGCTGGTGGGCAAGTCAGTACCCACAGTCAGGAAACGTCTAGAGTTCATGAGAAATCACGACATGATTTATGAGACAACCATTCTGAACATTGGAGCAGTGGGAGAAGGGATGGTCATCACTTTCGGAGTGGAGATACCTGGACTGACTCCTGATGAGCAGCTCGATATTGAGAAGACGGTCATCAGTGCTTTCGAAGACAACTACTGGGCCAGCTGGATGTCGGTGGACAAGCCACTGATATTCCTGACTTTTCAGGCGTCAAATGCTCTAGAGGCGGCTAGGATACGCGATGGGATTGCAGGGATATTCCCTGAGAGTCAAATCGTTGCACAGTCAATAAGTGGAATGTGGGAGTATTTCAGAGATTTCCGAGATACCATCCTCGAGGAGAAGGCAAGCTAGTGAACTGTGTCTTCAAGCCTTGGAACGGAGCCTCTTCCTGACCGCAGCATCAAGGTACACAATAGGCACGTCACGTGCCATCTCCTTCATTTCCTTGAGCGTTTCCAGGTTTCTGCCATACTCCTCAGTGAACTCTCTGGCGAAAGAGCCGTCTTGTATCTCACGCAGAGACAGTTGCATCTGCTCACGTAGTTCAGGATTCGCATACCGGATTCCTCGAGACATGCTACCGTACTGACTCGTGGGAGAATGAAGATCCAGCTGTTTCAGTGTGCCCATCTCTGCAATCTTCGCCATAGTATAGGCAAGTTCACCAGACATGTAGATCTCTATGAGAACGGCCTCTGGCGGGTAGCCTGCCTCAATAGCAACATCAACTGCCGAGGTGAGAACCTGTCCCAATGGGGGACCAAAGCACTGTTCGTTGAACAGATCGAGTTCGGCCTCTTGCCTGAAAGTCAATTCAAGTACCACTCCTCCTGGCTTGGTTGCGCCTATGCCCTTCGCAATGGCAAGAGCAACTTGCTTCGCCTTGCCCGATTGGTCGTTGTGGACGGCAATGAACGCGTAAAACCCTCTACCTTCGATATAGGCCTGTCTGACACCGACACCTATCATCCGCGGAGCAACTAAGACTATGTCTACATTATCTGGAGGTTTGATCATCCCGAACGTAATGTTGTAGCCGGATGCGAAACAGAGAACCTTGTCAGGTGTCAGAGCTGGCGAAATGCGCTCTGAGAAGACTCTGGGTTGGACCTCATCAGGAATTAGTAGTAGGATTACTCGAGCCCTCTCAACTGCACTTTGAATCTCAAGTACTTCGAAACCATCTGCTTCAGCAGCTTTCCAGGATTCGTCGGGGATAGTTCCGACAATGACATCGAGTCCGCTCTCCTTTAGATTGAGTGCCTGAGCCCTCCCCTGATTCCCGTAACCGATGACTGCCACCACTCCGTCCAAGTTGTCGAGATTGGCATCCTCATCGAAGTATATTGGAGTGTCCAACTTAGGGGTTCTATCATCCTCGACTGGCATGGACTAAGAACGAACTCAGCTCGATATCACTGTGCTGTTTCTGGTGACTTGCCTCAGATCGTCTAAGAAGTTGCTTAGTAGCATCTCTTTGGAGAGATGAGTCTGCCCTCTGCCGTGAGTGATTTGACTATCTTTGACACCTTGGGTCTAGCAATGCCAGTAACCTCTGCAACGTCGCCAGCTCTAAATGGCTTGTATGCTTCAGCAATGGCCCTGTATAGTCTCTCTCAGCATCATCTGTCACATCGATGCCTCGAGCGAATTACCAAGCGGAGGAAGACTTGCCTAGATATCACTCTGTGGATGACGAAGACTCAGAAAGGACGCTAGACTTGAGATGATGACTAGTGTGGGACCTACTAATAATCCAGCCCACGCAAATGGAGCCAGCGCCGCGACGAGCAATAGCTTCATCGGAGCCGAGGATTCGAGCTCCCAGTCCGTTCTAAGGGCAATTCTGAGAGTGGCAACACCAAGCAGCAGAGGAATCATTGCGAACGCCGCAGTCACCACAACTTGTACATTTGCCGGCACGGTCGAAATGGCAACGATCATCTGAAACAATGTGGCTACTCCACTTGCCACAAACGTCAGGCCGCCAGTGATTGCCAACCAACTAGGCAAGCTGCTTTTACCTCGAAGATCTTTTCGCTTTATCAGGAGATATGCAAGGCCAACAATCACAGTCGCAACAAAGGGTGAGATAATGAAGAGCAAGTTCTGACCATTCCACTGATGGATAATCATCACACTGAAAGGAACAAGTATCCATTCATCTAGGCTGAAACTTTCAACGTAACCGAGTGCGAGGGCAAAACGTCCTCCAGAGGAGGGCTCATAGACCGCCAAGAAGTACGTACCAGTCTGGGCTGCTATTGTGTCAACATTCGCCATTGCATAGAAACTGGTTGGTGTGAAGCCTTCGTACTCTGGATGTGGCGTTCCACTCTCAACTATTATGACGCCTCCAAAGTCTGGAGTCTCAAGATAACTTGGAGCCACTCCTTCATCTAGTAGACCTGGTCCCATCAGGGCCATAACTGGACGAAACTCTGAAGGATCTTGACTGATGGGAATCATGAGCGTCAGATGTATTCTTTCTCCTTGCTCCATCTGGAAGCGAAAGTAGTGTGGCTCCTCACCTTCATGAAGGTCGGAATACACGACCCATGACTTCGTGGGATTCATAATCTCAACTGCAGTATCCAGAGTCTCGCCTGGCTCAGGTGCGACAGGCACATGTGCACTCACACTGCTTGTGAAGAGACCAATTAGAGCTACACTGGCCAGTAGGATCAACAATCTCCGGTTCATAGTCACCAGATTAACTATTGTTAATATCAATGCTTCGGTAGGTGATAGGGGCAGACAGGGGTAATGTAAGCGCACCTCAGGAAAACTTCAGGAGTAACACTGAAGAGCGAGTGCATGAGTATTCCACCCTGCAGGAAGTGAGTATTGCATGCTCCCGCTATACAAGAAGGTCGGTTACTCAATGGGACGATTTGGTCCATCATTCCTATTGAGTGTAGTACAGCTCAGTCTCTTCTGGATCTATGGAACGCGGTTCTCGCTTAACTGGCTTCTAAATGGAATCTCGCTCTCTGCATCGTACATTGTGATTGGACTCACGCATTGGTTGACTGGATACTACAGTGACAGGTTGAAATCTCGTCTGGGTAGGCGAAAGCCATTCATCATCGTTGGTACACCCGGAGTCGTAGTTACTTGCTTCCTGCTTTTCGTGCCCGACTGGTTCCTCAACACTGGAGATCCAGCCATAGAACTTCTTGTCTTCTCATACTATCTGACTATGCTGTGTCTGTTCAAGTTCTTCTATGCATTACTAATGACAGCTCATCAATCGTGGCTGCCCGAGATAACTACAGAAGGTGAGAGGCCACTAGTTTCCGGTCTAATGAACACATTCAACTTCACGGCTAGTTCGGGCGGTGCTATTCTCGGGTTTGTGACACCACTGCTGTTCATCGCGGGGCCTCCACAGAGACTGAGTGACTTCGGTTTGAGCCTGCTTCTGGTCTTCTGTGGCATCACGTTTCTGTTCTTGATACCATCAATGACTGTGATAAGAGAGAGACCCGATATCACACCAATCAAGCGAAGTCTAAGAGAAGAAACTGAGATCGCCTTGAGAAATCGCACATTCGTCGGATGGACAGTGGCTGTGGGATTCCTGTCTTTCACATTCATAGCCCTGACTCAACAGCTCGTAGGCTTCATTCAAGAAGTACTACTTCTTGACACCATCGAAACTCTAATTCCAGCCGCTCTGTCAATGCTTGGGTCTACGATGGTCTTTTTCTACCTCTGGCTAGTTGGCATTCGTCGCATAGGCAAGAAGAAGTCGCTGATGATTGGCCTCATTGTGCTGGCAGTCTTGACACCCCTAACACCCATATTGAGGGGAATAGGCGAGTTGATCGGTTTCACAACTGCTGCCATACTGTTCTTCGTGCCACTTGGCGCTGGCATGGCCATCTACTATCTAATGAGCTATGTTGTACCTGCAGATATCGCCCATGTTGATGAGATTGTGACTGGTGAGAGTCGCGCCGGCATATACACAGGCTTTATCGGTGTGCCTCTGAATCTGTTTCAGGCGGCGTCGACACTGCTTCTAGGTTGGTTCATGGAATACTCTGTTACAGCAACTGGAGGTGAGCTATGGGGCCTGATGTGGTGGGGACCAGTCTTCGCACCCTTCCTTCTTATTGCTGCATTCATACTTCGCTACATCGACATAGATCCTGACTTTGGGGCACTTTCAACCACAAAAGAGGAGTCCGAAACTGCGTGACTATCGAGTACATTCCTGGGGCAGAGCCTCTATATATCGAGGGGAATGAAACTGGGTGTCTTCTGCTTCATGGGGCCGGTGGAGGAACTACATGGGATTTAAAGGAGTTCGCGGATGTCCTGCATTCGAGAACCGGAATGACAGTCTGGTTGCCGGCACTGAAAGGGTTTGGCACGAAGCCTGACGACCTCTACGAAATCACCTTCGATCATTGGCTAGCCGATGCCCGCGCTGGGATTGACAGACTAGGCGAAGAGTGCAGTCGGACATTCGTCGTGGGCCATAGCGTCGGCGGCCTGCTTACTCTGCTTCTGGCGTCTGAACGTAAGGATATCAGCGCCATCGTCACCTGGGCCACCCCAATCGCGGTGCAGTATCGCCTCATAGGGTTGCTCCCAATAATCATCAGAATACCCCTTCTAAGGCGTCTAATTCCAGAGAGATACCCTACGAATCCGTCGGAAAAACTAAGGGAGCAAGGATGGATTGGATACGATTGGATTCCGCCAGTGGTTGGGCTTGCAGCAAGGGACGGTATGAAGCGCGTGAAGAAAGCTTTCGCTGACGTTACTTGCCCTGCGTTCATAGTCCAAGGATCCGAGGACAAGGCAATATCAGAGAATAGTGCCGAAAGGATATTCGAGGCACTCGCCTCAGAAAGGAAGGAGTTCTGGATTGTAGAGGAGGCAGATCATGCCATTATGAATCATGAGAAGACGAAGGACGACCTGTTTGCTCGTACGATAGACTTCCTCGAAAGCTCCTAATCGTGTATCACTTCCTAGCATTGAAGGACAGTGCAGTCTATCTTCTCGGTGTTTATCTCTCTTTGATGCATACCAACTCAAAACCGAAATAAGTCGGAAGAATGCCGCCCGGTCGTAGACCATAGAGAGAGGAGTAAGTTGGATAGAAGCGAGGAAAAATGGCTGAGGCAAGAGTGGCTCTCAGATGCCCGAGGATTGACTAGCTGGGCTAACTATCAGCCTCTAGCCCACCCGATACTGCTTGCTGTCAGACACTCGCACAGGGAACCAGTCAAGACTCTCGATGAGATGGTAGATAGAAGAATCACGGAACTAGGGCACGAAATGGGCAAAGAGTTCGGGAGAAGACTGCCTATTGGTAGAAGAGTCATCATTCGTCATAGCAGAATACGAAGATGCCGAGAAACAGCTGAGGATCTTGCAGATGGAATCCATGAAATGGGTGGGAAGATACGGCAGTTGGAAGAGCTTGGAATTCTAGTAGGACCGCGCGTTCACGACGCTGAAATCTGGAGCAATGTGGGTGTAGATGGAATAGAAGTGGCCAAGTTCGTTAATGACTATGCGGATGGTCGATTTGATGAGAGTCGGATAGAGAGTTTCGAGATATATCGAGAGAGACTCATAGAGGGCACCATCGGTGCACTGAATACGGCACAGCCAGGGGACTTGTACGTTTACGTGACACATGATGCCTTTTTACTGATGGCGAAGAGAGCATACCTCGGTCGAGCAGTTGTGGATGCAGACAGGCCCCCGTATCTGGGGGGTTGGAGCCTTTCAAGAACGCCCGAGGGCATTTGCCTGTTCGAGGGCGGAGTCACTATTGATATTGACCTTTAGAGTACGGCGGCAAGATTCTTATTCTACACAAGGCCCGAAGTTGGGATTAGGAGGATTGACAAATGAGAAAGAGTGTAATCCTGCTAATCATCATAATCATTGGGATTGTTGGATTCATAGCTGTCCACTATCTCATGGCCGGCCAACTGCCACTCGCATTGTGTACGCAGTGTCATTGAGAGGTTCTCCTCAAGGAACCAAAGTTGCTCTCTGATTTCATATCCAAGAAGTCATTAAGGCATGTTATTGACTCATGTCCTTGAGAAAGCATGATTGAACGCTCCGAACTTGAAACTTGGACTTGGATTATGAAGTACTGGGTGATCATATTCCCAATTCTTTTGCTGGCAGGTCTTTTACTCAGTCAGCTTGGAGACCCCTCCTACTACTGGATTCCATTCGCTGTAGGCGTGCCCTTGACAATCATCCCGGTCACCTATCTTAACCTAGTCGGAGGCGGCTGCAGTCTAAGGTTCCAGATGTGTGCTCTTGTGAAGGGAATGACAGCAGGTGTGGTCTTCCTTCTTCTTTCGATGGCTGCAGACTATTACATCTGGACCGTCTTGAGTGCGTACCTCGAGTGGACTCCACTTTCCTCAACCTTCTCTATGTCTATCATCTACCAGCTATGGTTCTTCAGTGGAGTAATCGGAGGGTTCGGCACGAGGATTATGGAAGTCCGAGGGCAGTCTAGAGGCATCAGTGGAACACCAACGGTGTCGGTGTTCGAGTAGTCGAGCCCGCCATCTTCCAAGGACTTTACCCTACTGAGTCACTCTGGAGAGATGCGAATGCATGCGTATTAATCAGAAATAGCTCTGTATTTCACCCCCCACAGCTATTTATGGTAGTAAAGCTAGGATTCTGTAACCACACGGAGTGGAATACCAAATGGGAAAAGGTCTCGCGATATTTGGACTCATCCTGATGATTCTGGGAATTCTGCCATTGTTTCTACCAATGCTTGGATTTCCTGAGATTGCTGCCTACTTCTACATGCTCGGCTTGTACGAGATTGACCTGGCCGGCTACCTGTTCTCCGAGTTGATGCTAATCCTGATTGGACTAGGCTTCATCCTACTCGTAGTGGGAGCCATGAGGTAGGCCCACATTCATGTGGATGACTCTGAAGGTATATCCCACGCAGGGGCAGATACCACATGGGCCCGGTTTGAGGGGGCAACCGGTTTAGTGGTAACTGGGATTTAGTTCACATGAGGTCAACGAGTCCACTGAGGACTCCTTGACCATTCTCTTCATATGTGTGAAGGCCAGCTGCAGGACCATTGCAGGGGGTCTTTCTAATCTCTAGCCTGACAACTGAACAGATTCGTTTGAACCATCTACGGAAGCAGTACGCCTTTGATAAGAGAAAACCGACGTTCTATGGGATTGTCAGAGAGCAGCTAGGGCTGCATTCCACTGACTATTGGACCCCCTATCTCTCAGTCTGGGCCAGAATCGGAGATTACGATGCGGAGGCGGTTTTCAGATCCTTAGACAGCGGCGACCGTATTGTCAGACTGAACTCATTTCGAGGCACGGTCCATGTTGTCCATGTCGATAATCTGCCATTGCTGATTCGTGCGACGGGGCCGTTTCTCTACAAGAGAATACGTCAGCATCCTGACATCAAGGGACTCAGTGATCAGGAGATAAAGTCCCTGACGGATAGCGTGCTCACTGTTTTGGAGAATGGTCCCAAGACGATGAGAGAGATAAAGAAGCTGCTACCAGACCAAGCCAAGAAGATCAGACCTCTCTTCACCTTGGCAGCAACTTCAGGGAGAGTCATTAGGGCCACTGCAAGTCACGCGAGGAATCCAACTACTGCATATGCCCTGATTGAGAAATGGGTTGATGGCTTCGTGCCTACGGACATCTCAGAGGAAGAGGCGCTCAGGGAAGTGATTCGACTCTACATCCATAGGTTTGGACCGGTAGCCATCGATGACATCTCCTGGTGGATACCGACGACGAAGACCAAAGCCAGGGACGAGGTTGAGCAACTGGTTGACGAGATTGTCCGAGTAGAAATCGAGGGGGAAGAAAGACACATGGCCGCAGACGATGCGGAAACGGCGGCATCGCTCGAGCCCCCAGCTGAACCCATAGT
>JAEORS010000072.1:0-8372 GCA_016840795.1 Candidatus Thorarchaeota archaeon
CGAAAGATGATGAGGAAGTGAAAGAAAAATGAGTCCAGAACAGAAACCTGACTCTCTTATGACCGCAGAGGGCCTTCGATTTGATGGCAGAAGGCCAGATGAGATGCGGCCAATACAGATGGAAGTTGGTGTGCTGAAGACAGCCGATGGATCTGCATCGATAAGGCAGGGCAAGACGTACATTCTTGCAGCCGTCCATGGCCCCCGTGAGCTGCACCCAAGGCATCTCACGCTCAATGACAGAGCCTACCTGCGCGTTGTCTATAGAATGGCCACGTTCTCTGTGCCTGATAGAAAGAGACCTGCTCCTTCACGAAGGGAAAGAGAAATCTCCATGGTGATTGCCAATGCGCTTGAGCCCGCCTTGTTCCTGGAGGAGTTCCCTAAGGCTGTTGTAGACGTCTTCATTCAAGTAATCCAAGCGGATGGAGGTACAAGATGCGCTGCAATAAACGCGGCCTCGCTTGCATTGGCTGACGCCGGGATTCCGATGAAGTCTCTGGTACCCTCGGTAGCTGTGGGTAAGGCTGAAGGCACACTGATTGTCGACCTAGGTGATGAAGAAGATAAGTACGGTCAGGGTGACGTTCCCATGGCAATTCTGCCGAATACCAATGAACTGACCTTGCTCCAGCAAGATGGCTCGTTCACTCGTGAGGAGTTAATGGAGGCAATGGAGATGGGCATGAACGCTTGCAAGTACCTTCACGAGCTGCAGAAGGACGCTCTCAAGCGCGCCTATGCCAAGAGAGCTGCTGAAGAGGATGATGAGGACGAGGACGATGAATATGATGACGACCTCGAGGCCGACCTTGGAGAGGCCGACATAATGGAGGATGAGTAGAATGGGGGACTTTAGTGCGGAAGTCATTAGTCACATTGATAGAAACTACATCGCAGACCTTCTCGCCAAGGGCGAGCGTGTCGATGGTAGAGAATTCGGTGAGTACAGGCCAATTGAGATTGAGCCTAACCCGGTCGCGGCAAAGGCTGAAGGTTCTGCCATGGTACGCCTTGGAGGAACTAGTGTGGTAGCTGGTGTGAAGGTCCTCACTGGCGAGCCATATCCAGACACTCCAGACGAAGGAGTTGTGATGGTGACCGCAGAGTTGGCCCCTATTGCTTCGCCTCTGTTCGAGCTCGGACCTCCAAAGGAGGATGCAATCGAGCTTGCCCGAGTCGTGGACCGGGGTGTCAGAGAGTCGGAGTCTGTAGATGTGCATAAGCTCTGTATTGAGCCCGGGAAGAAGGTCTACATGATCTTCTGCGACATCTACCCGTTGGAGTACGATGGAAACCTTATTGATGCATCATCGATTGCGGCGAACGCAGCATTGCTTGGCACAAGATATCCTGAACAGAAGCTAGAGAAAGACCAACTCGTAGAAACCGGTAAGATGTTGGAACTCCCTATGAAGAATATGGCCATAGAACACACCGTGTCCAAGATTGGAACTCACCTTGTCATCGACCCCCTCCTCAAGGAGGAGATGGTCCAAGACTGTCGACTGACCATGGCCATCGACCAGAACGACAATTTCACGGCAATGCAGAAGGGAGGCGGGAAAGGGCCGATGTCACTGGAGCTGATCAATAATGCCATGGGCATGGCACTCGACAGCACCAAGGTGATTCGTGACCTAATCCGGGAGAGCATGAAAGCTGCGAAGTGAAAGCCGAAGAAGCGTCTTGGCCCTATCCAAGGCGCAATTCTCACTTCACGGATAGATACTCTAATAAGCGAAATTCGGTGGCGAACTGTTGGACTCTGACCCCTAGAATCTAGGAGATCACAACTTTGGGAAGAAAGACCAAGAAGGTAGGCAGCACGGGCAGATTCGGCTCAAGATATGGGGCCAAATTGCGCCGTAGAGTGCTTGATATAGAGAGAAGACGTTCTGAGCCTCAACGCTGTCCTTCCTGTGCCACACGAGCGCTTACGAGAGAGGCAGTTGGTCTCTGGAAGTGCAAGAAATGTGGTCTGAGTTTTGCTGGTGGTGCATATGTTCCATTCACTGATGCAGGCAAGGCTGCGAAGAGGGCGATAGCACAGAGAATGTCAGGCGACTTTCTTGCTCTGAGAGATGACGACGAACTTGTAGAGCCTGATGAGTTCCTTCCCAATATTGAGGACGAGGAAGAGGCCGAGGTAATCTCAGTGTCCGTGGAGGCCGGTGAGAGCACGCCTTCTGAGGAGCCAGAAGCGACTGAGTAGAATCTGCTTGGGCAAGTGAAACTTATGCCTTTCGCAGTCCTTACTACTTCTAGAAAGACATCAAACCGCGTTCGTTCGTTTGTACGAGACCTTTGGAGCGTACTCCCTGACACAGAGCGATTCAATCGTGGTAATATGAATTCTGCTGAGCTAGTAGCCCGCATCCAACAGTCTGGTGCCAAGATGGCACTACTTGTGACTCTGTGGAAGGGCAATCCCGGAACCATCCAGTTCATCTCATCAACGGGTAGCGAGCTTCTGACTGTGAAGTTAGAGAGCGCCGCACTTCGTCGTGAGGTTTCATCACTCAAAGGCCTTCGAATCCATTCAGTCTATGCCGTGACCATTCCCAAGAAAATCTCCAAACAAGGACGGAATCTCGCAGGCTTCATAGCTGCTTTGTTCAATCTTGAAACCACTGAGTCAGATGCACCAGTCATGGCATCGTCTCAGGGCTCGAACAAGGTGGAGATCAGAATAGAAGATGTTGGCGGCGGAAAGATTCTTTGGACTCATCACCATGCGATCAATGGAGAGGAGATCGGCCCTAGAATCAGGGTCCTAGGACTCCGGAGGTAGACCTCGTGTGCGCGGATATTGCTCATGGCCATGCACTGATTGAAATCCCGATGGAGTCGGCTCAAGTTGCTGAAACTGTTCGGTCAGCTCTCGAACCCGAAACCAACTCCGCACCATCTGACAGAGCCCGGGCGACGGTTTCGGTCCAGGGAGAAACACTTGTGATTGATATCACAGCAGAAGACATCACATCCCTCAGGGCCGCGATGAATTCGTACGTTGCTTGGGTGTCTGCTTGCATTGCATCCATCGACTCGGTGACAACCCAACTGACCGGTCTCTAGATGAGTGAAACTCAACTCTGAGAAACTCATGCGTTCCGCCTTTCCTCTGCCAGTGTCACCACTTCCCGAAGCCCCAAGGGGTTCAAGATTGGCAGAGGCCTTGTCTACCGTCATCGGGATTGCATCCCTCCTGTATTCCTAGCATTCCTCCTCTGACGGACTCTGGGCTGAGGAATAAAGAACAAGTGCAATGGCCAGAATCCATGGAAGATTCTGGCCCATCTTTCTTCTTACGAGTTCCGATTGGAGAAACGAAAGATAGGAAACTGTACGCAATTTCGAAGGCTATTTACGTCTACATTCTCCTTATGCTGATTGTCGATATACTCCCAAGTCTAACTTTCGGTAGGTCAGCGAATGAAAAAGTGGGTCATCATTACTCTTGGTATAATCATGGTGTCAAATCAAGTACCGATTGCCAGAGCGAACTCAGAGTTGACCATCCCACCTGGAGGCTACGAAACAATTACATGGACTGTCCGGACGCGCGGCCGGGGACTCTTCGGGCACTTCGAGGTCACTAACGGCTCAGATATCACATTCTTCATCTGCAACGAACCAGCTTTCAATGATTGGAGAGAAGGCCATGCCATTGAGGCCCACGCGGTCATGAAGGATGTTACCGTTGGAGACTATGAGTATCTGGCTACGCCCGGGCCGACATGGTATCTCGTCTTCGACAACACGGATGAGGCTTCCATAACGCAGACGGTCGTTGTGGACTTTCATATTGACCTGACAGCGCCAAGCATAGAGTGTAGTGTCAAGAATAATGATGTGCTCTCCGGGACGTGTGAGATCACAGTCACCGCAATCGATAGGTTCAAGATCTACTCAATTGAATACACGGTGGCCGCTTCTAGCTATCCCACTTCGTACAGTCCACTTAGAGGTTATGTACAAAACATGGAGGGCAACTCCATTTCGTTCAATCTCAACACAGAACAGATGGAGAATGGCAACTACTACATCTCTATTCTGGTTAACGACGTGTCCTATAACGAGCAACGAATGCTATTTGATTTCCAAGTGGAAAATGACCCCGTTCTCGGCATTGTGAGGCTGCTCACGAGTCCGCTCGTGGGAGCGTTTATTCTACTGGGAGTTGTGGGTATAGTAGTGGTTCAAAGGAGAAGACGACGAGTCATCAGAACCACTGATTCTAGACATGCCCCCCTAGTTGAGGCCCCTGATACGGCAGACACCACGTCTGCCAGAGAACCTGCTGACCAGATAGCTCGTCTTGAACAAGCACCCGTGGTTTCTGAGAGAGCTCGGCCACGAGAGATTGAAGTCGCAGTTGACCTCAGAGTGGTGGTGTTCATAATCGGTGCACTTGCTCTGTTCGCACCCTACATGCTAGTGTTACAGCTGGACCGGGGGACCGTCGTGATTGATGCCATGACGTGGAAGTTCACTCGCAGTGACTCGTACTGGTGGTTTGACTTCATGGTGGACTATCTGATGGTGGTGACATTCCCCTTCACAGTCTGGCGCCTTGCGCTTGTGTATCAGATGATTCGTTACTATCGGGGGAGAAGCACACGCAGGACGACCTTCCTGCTGGCTGTCGTGGCCGAGATGGTGGAAGTGACAGTCGATCTTGTATATACCCATGTACTCTTCACGGGCTATTGGGGGCCTCTCTTGACCATTCCGACACCCCTGATGCTCGTGGGAGCGTCGGTCTTTCTGTGGTTGACTCCATATCCCGTACCGAAGACACCATTCGATGACCAGCCCGAACCAGACAAGTGGTGGGAAAAGAACACTCAGCAGGAGGTCGACACACAAAGCCGACCAGCAGGCGAATGAGAACAAGTAGAGAATCATAGGAAGAAACCACGCATCATCAGACTTGAGAACAGCCACGATGTTACATTTTCATATAGGCCAAAACCCTTAAGTCACAACCAAGAACGCGCAGCGGGAAACAACCATCAATGAATGAGGGAGTCGGAAGAATATGGCCCAGAGAATCCCCCCTGCACTTGAACAAGAACTTCAGAAGTTCGATTCAATGAGACGCAATCACGAAACTCTGCTAGCTATGTCTCAGACCATGCAGTCTGAGCTTGCAGAGGTCAAGGCTACGCTTGAGGAGCTCAGAAAACAGGCTGACGACGTGGTTACCTACAAGACCGTAGGGCAAGTCATGTTTCGAATGGACAAGACGAGACTAGTCGAGGAGCTTGATGACAAGGAGAAGACTCTAGAAATGCGACTAGCATCCACAAACAAGCAAGTGCAGAAGCTTGCTGAGCAATTGAAGGAATTGCAGTCAAAGATTGAAATCGAGCTTTCGAAACGTGACCTTAAGGTTCAGTGAGGGAGATGAGTCGCGAGCCTGTCGACATCGGCCTGCCTGATCTCAATGAAGAAGACATCGAGGGCCTTGCTGAAGAATGCGAGGCCGAGATATCGACGTATGTTCTCAGAGTGGTACCAAAGAAGAGCATTGAGGAGCTGTCCATAAACTGCACGATAGAGCTTGGGAATCAGCTCGAACTTGATGTGCAAATGGATTTGGTACAGGGCTATGACACAGGACTGAATCTCGACAAGCTGCTACAGGACGCCTCCGCTTACGCAGCAGAATGGCTTGAGAAGCGACTCAGGGAGTTGAAGACTGATTGAATCTCAAGAGAATTCTATCCAATTCATCGAACCTTCTAATAATCGGCCACCAGAATGCAGATCCTGATGCTGTGTGCTCTATGCTTGCACTAAGATCGCTATACTTGAAGATCAGACCGAATGGAGAACCTACTCTGGTCTGCGCCGATGTGAGCAGGTTATCCAACAAGGTTCTTTCCCTCCTTGAATCTCCAGTAGAGATTAGCGACTTCTCTGAGAAATCCCACGATCTGATAGTGCTTTTGGACACCAACAGTAAGTTGCAGCTTGGATCCCGAGTCAGCACACTCCTGAAAGAGCCAGCAAGAACACTCGTTATTGATCATCATGAGGAGAATCCCGATATTGGATCAATAGCTGAACACACCATAATCGATACTCAAGCTACGTCTACTTGTGAGATAGTCTTCGAACTCTTTCAGGACCTGAATCTGGAAATCGATGCCGCTACAGCCAACTTGCTGCTTATTGGCATGATTTTCGATACCAGACGCTTCTTCTACTCAAACAAGGACTCACTGGAAATCGCACTGAAACTGATTGCCGCGGGAGCAGACTATCAGGCGTGTGTGAACTCATTGATAATCAGACCAGATCGCTCAGAGAGGATTGCGAGACTCAAGGCGGCTGGGCGGCTCAATTTGCAGACAATCGGAGATTGGATTATTGTCACCACGAAGGTGAAGGCTTTTGAGGCCAGTGCTTGCAGAGGGCTACTTGACCTAGGCGCAGACGTAGCTATAGCCGGGGGAGTCACTGCGAACGATGAGGTGAGAATAAGCTCTAGGAGCACCAGCGACTTTTACACAAGGACCAATGTCAACCTCGGGACGGACGTCATGGAACCTCTGGGTGAGCTTATCGGAGGCGAGGGTGGTGGGCATGCAAATGCTGCAGGTGCAAACGGAACGAGAAACAGGGATGAGGCGCTTGAAAGGTCTGTAGAGCTGATTCGAGCCGCATTGGAGAAGAACCAGAAGCCAATAGAAGGTGACAGATAAGAGGTCGTGACCGTGGCATTGATTGAGTTCGCTGATTTCAGTTTCAAATACCTTGGAGCGGACTCGCTTGCTTTGAGAAGAATCACTACAACTGTTGGAGAGCGAGAATACGTGGTTGTCACTGGCCCATCAGGCTGTGGCAAGACTACGCTCTGTCGGACAATAAACGGTCTCGTTCCTCACTTTCATCGGGGATACATTGCAGGAAATGTGTATATTGACGGGGAGAACACAAGGGAGTCCACAGTGGCTGGTCTTGCATCGACCGTAGGTCTGGTGTTCCAAAATCCTGCCAATCAACTAGTGACACTCAACGTAGAAAAAGAGATTGCATTCGGGCCCGAGAACTTGGGAGTGGAGCCCTCCGAAGTCCGAAGACGAGTTGAAGAGATAATCGAACTTCTCAATCTGGACTACCTTCGCGATAAGCACCCCCACGAGATGAGTGGGGGTGAACAACAGAGAGTAGCCATGGGTGCAATCCTGGCTCTTAAACCGAAGATACTTGTAGCAGATGAACCGACGTCGAATCTTGACCCAAAGAGCGCAGAACTAATTCTGGATATCATCGCTCAACTGAACAAGAAGAGTGGAATGACAGTAGTACTTGTGGAACACCGGCTCGATCTAGTTTCCAAAGATGCATCTCGGATTATCCTGATGGACAAGGGAAGCATAGTTGCGGATGGTCCTCCCCGTGAGGTCTTGACAATGGACCTATGTGAAGAAATAGGTGTGGGAGTTCCAAAGGCGACTCAGATCTACAAGCGTCTGCTATCAAAAGGAATGCAGATGCGACAGGTACCACTGACAGGTGAAGAACTCGCAACAATGGTTCAGGAGGCGAGATCCCAGTGATTCTGGTCGAGGATGTCTACTTCTCCTATGAGGGCTTATACACAGCCCTTCGTGGAGTATCTCTGCAGATTGACCGTGGGGAGCGCGTGGCCATAATGGGTGCCAACGGAGCTGGCAAAACCACGCTGATAAAACACCTAAACGGTCTACTTCGACCACAAAGAGGTAGGGTGTTCATAGAGGGTAGAGATGCAACAGAGCAATCTGTCGCTGAATTGTCCAGAGTAGTTGGGCTCGTCTGGCAGAATCCAGATCATCAGCTGTTTCTAGAGAGCGTGAGAAAAGAGGTCATCTTTGGTCTCAAGAACCTTGGTTTCACCGATGCAGATGCTGACGAGCGTTGTGAAAGGACTCTAGGAAGCCTCGGTCTAGAGGGGTTTGCAGAGAGGTCTCCGTTTGCTCTCTCTGGAGGTGAAAGAAAGCGTGTTGCTCTCGCATCAGTCCTCGCTACCGAACCTCGGGTCCTAGCCCTTGATGAACCAACGATTGGCCAAGACGCGAAGCAGAAGGAAAATCTCGCTGAGATGCTTGCTGACATGAACAAGAGTGGACGCACCGTGATTGTGGTTACACATGACGTCGAGTTCGTTGTTGAACACTTCCCGCGTACAATAACCATGGCCAATGGACAGGTTGTATCCGACGGTCCGACAAGTTCAGTGCTCAGCAACGATCAGGTTCTCGATGAGTGTTCGCTGACCCCCCCTCAACTAACACTAGCCGCCCGGGCACTGAACGAGAGATTTCCAGGCATATCTGGCCGGCTTTCTTTGCTTGAGGATGTGGAGAACGCGGTGG
>JAEORS010000073.1:0-8358 GCA_016840795.1 Candidatus Thorarchaeota archaeon
TAGAACCGAGTTGTAGTCGGTTGGAGTCGCAGCCACTGATGCTGACAAGAAACAGGCCGCGATAAGTGCAACAATCAACGCACGTTCTTGCATCGCTCTCATCAACTCCTTCTTCTCACGACGAAGAGTATTGCCAAGAATCCCAATCCCAGTCCCGCAAGAATCAGAGCTTCATACAATTGAGTCGAGTCTGGGCCCTTTCCTTCAAGTTCTTCTGCCTGTGAACCCGTGTATAGCCATACAATCGAGTCGCCGTCATCAACCTGATAGGCGTTTGCCGCCACAGGGCCCAATTCGCCATTGACCCAATACTGCCACCAGCGCGACTCAACTTGGCTATTTGCGACTCCTGCGATGCTCTCCACAAACGCCATGTTCCCATACCAACTCACTCCGACAGAGAAAACGGACTCCGTAATCTCAAGCACATTTGAACCTATCAGTCCTTGGTGATTGAGAACAGTCCCATTCCCGAAGTCAATCTGCAAAGAAATGTTGGTTGATGATGCAGCGAATCGTGTCTGGTGTATTGTCGTGATCCCCATGGAATGACTGGGTGCTACTGATAGCAGCAGAACAACCAGAGAGAGCAACCTCAAAGACCGCAATTCTCGACATCCTAGGATAGGTTAACCTATCCTACGAGTCCAGGAGGTAATAAGCATTGCCTTTCCTTCGACATAATGCTGTGTGAGGAACGAACTCAGCTATGCTAGTTCGCCTCCTAGTCCTTGTACATATGGTACCAGTATATCTCATGCATTGGATTGAAGGCCAGACCGCTGCCTTTCAATAACGAGCTTCTGACCATGAACTGCTCACCCTGATAGATGTATATGCTTGGTTGGTCATAGGCCACCTGCTTCTGCATCTTGTTGTAGATTTCCATTCGTTCGGCATCGGTGATCGGCTGATTAGCAGCGAACACCCATCCGTCAACAGTCGTGTTGCGATAACCCTTTGCCATCAAAGTGTTGAAGTATGAACACACGAAAGCCGAACTAGAACAGTAGGCGTCAGCGAAATCCGGTTTCCATCCCATGGTCCACATAGGCACCTTGCTCTTGGACACATGATTCTGAAGGACGGTCCACGAAACAGGAGTGACCCTGATCCTCACTGGCGGTTGTCTTGGACCATGATATTCCGTAAGGCCAGTACAGTTTGTGTCTTGATGCCTTAGAATCATATCAAGACTATCGGCCATCAATAGCGCAAGCTGTTCTCGAACAAGGTTTTCCGTCGGGAAGGAGTATATGTCAATATAGCCCTCCATTGCGTTGATGTCGTGAACGAAGGCCGAGTTCTGCATCGCCAGATTCCACCATGCAACTGTCTCCTCCACATCATGATGCTCAAGCCAATGTGAGGAGTTGTGCCCAAAGATGCCTTCCGGAATGAAACCCTTTGCCTGTTGAGCCCACCCGCTGGCCACGACATCAATTGCTGTATCGTAGTCAAAAGCGTATGCGAAGCATTTTCTGAGTTCCCTATGACGAAACGGGCTATTGACCTGTTTTTCAATCCCGCCCCGAGTTATTTTGAGTGTGTCAGAGTTGAAAGCTATGGTTTGAATCACGTATGTTAGATTGCCCGCATCGACGTCTATGTTCGGGTATCTGGAGCCAAGTGTGACGTTGTCCCATATCTCATGCGCGTTCGTAATCGGTAGATAGACCATGTCCGCCGCGCCGGTTCTGAGATTCATGAGTCTGCTGTCTACCAATTCGACGGTCTTGTAGTAGATGGTCTTGATTGACCCAGCATACTCTGGCGGAGAAAGAGCCACTTCCATTGCGGCGGCTCTCCAGTAGTCCTCAAAGACTACCATCTTGATGAATTCATTAGGTTTCCACTCCTCGAGCATGTATGCGCCAGTACCACAGGTATGGTTCATCATCCAAGTAACAGTCTCGCCAAAGTCAAACCCATAGTGGTCTCTCCAATCGCCTCCTAAGGGGATTGTGTCGTCTATGGCAGTCATGAGGACATAACTAGGACTCATCATGGATGCCACTTGACAGGCCAATAATGCGGCGAAGGGTGAGTATGCCTGTTCCAAGTTGAACTGAATGGTGTAGGTGTCCACGACCTCGATGGCGCCTGAGCCTAGTTTCCATTCTTCAAACGCATTCTGGAACTCGACAGAGCGGGTCCCGTTTGCGTCTGCTTCCCTTACTACAGCCTTTCCGCCTCTGAGCGGCTCCATGATTAGCCGCGCAGGTAGGCCGTTTAGTTTTGCGATTCTTTCCACGTTCCACTTCACACAACTAGCATTGAACGGGGTTCCATCATGGAATATGACATTCTGACGCAATGTGATATTGTACTGCCATCCATCTGCGGAAATCGACGGTGCCCCAACAGCCAATAGAGGGAGATTGGGATTGCTACTATTCGAACCCCAAGGATATGTATACAAGCCTTCGTATATGTTGAAAGCAAGAGAGCTGCCGTAGCTTTCGTAGCACGTGTGCGGATCCATGGTACTAGGGTTCCCGTAGGTTTCCATTATGAAGTGGGTCTTGGGGTCAACCACTAATTGTGACAGGAACACCGATGTGACACCAATGCCCACAATCAGAATGGCAATGATTATGATGGCATAGATATACTGTCTTTCCATCAGCAATAGTGACCTCCCTTCTCCGCTGTAGGAATGCTTGTCTGGGTGCAATCTAGGCAATGCCAGAGTGCCCAATAGTATCGTTCGGTAACATATCAATTCGACGCTGGTTTGAGAGCTCGGCAAGAATCGATCGTGCACTCATCCTGATTTGCGCACTTGGATTACCGTCCCATTGTGTAGGGCCGGGACACGTGACAAAGTGAATCGGGGGCATGAGAACTCTGCAAGGGGACCTTGGCCCCCCTATACAGGGGACCCAAAGAACGAACGAACGCGGTTGGACGCAAGTCGCTATCGCAGTTTGTTACATGGGAGGGGGATGCCCTGCCGATTTCTCACCTCACGTGTCCACGCTGGGAATAAGTCGAATCCCCTGGAGGTTCTCGCGTGCACTGCTGTGACATTCCTAATAAACATTCTTTGAAGCATACTCGGCCCGTTTCGAGATGTAACCATTTTGTCGCTTTCGACCGATTAACCGAAGGACCTAATACCAATGTGGTTCGGAAACATTCTTGTTCTGATAGGAGACCATAGCTCTTGGATAGTGAAGAATCTAAGAACCGAGGCAAGCTCTTCGTGCTTGAGGGTGTGGATGGAGGAGGAAAGACCACAGTCTGTGAAAGTGTTGTAGAGAGGCTTCGATCGGATGGTCACGAAGTCGTCAAGCTCACGGAGCCGACTCGCGAGAGTCATTGGGGTCAAGAGATTCGAGAGAGATCCGCACTTGGTGAGCTCACCCCAGAGGAAGAGCTTGAGCTCTTCCTGCGTGACCGTGAGTGGCATATCAAGAACAAGATTCAGCCCGCTCTTAATGCTGCCAAGATCGTGTTGATGGACCGTTACTTCTTTGCAACAGGAGCGTATCAATCAGCAAGCACAGGACTGCATTGGAGAGAGATTCTACGCAGGAATCGGGAGGAGATTCACGCACCTGAACCAGACATCGTCTTCATTCTTGATGTTCCCGTAAGGGTTGGGCTTGAGAGAGTTACATCTAGAAAGCTGACTCTCAATCAGCAGTTCGAGCAGCATGACCGTCTCGTTAAGGTCAGACAAGCATACCTTGAGATGGTGTCTCAAGACAGCGCACGCTTCTCTGTCATAGATGCCACAAAGAATCTGGAAGAGGTAGTCGACGAGGTATACCAGCAGATCATTGAATCCCTGGATTAACTCCCGGCATGATTGCCATATGAAGGAATGTGCGCTTTTTTGGGCGATTTTGACTGTTTTGCGAAGCATCTAGTGACAAGCTTTTTTAAGCAGCCTCTGGAAACGTCTCAAACACAGCTCCACGACCAGTCATTATTAGGACCGGAGGAAAAAGAATGCCAGTTGCAATGCTCTTGATTGACTGGGATAGCAAGATCGGTGCAGTCCTCAAAGCGAAGGTTCCTGCCGACTTCGCGGACTACTACCGAGAAGATCTCAATACAGAGATTATGAGGATTTTCACGTCGCATGCTATGGGTGACGCCACTGCCGGGTTCTCATCTCTGACTGTCCGTATTGGGGGTGAACCATACAACGTTGCCTCCTACTATACGGGCATTGTTCGAGAAGAGGAGCAATACTGCGTTTCGCTCCTGCTCACGGAGTCCGAAGACCCGAAGACCTACGAAGCTGCGATAACCTCGATTGTATCACCGTTGACGAACGCAGTCGTTTCCATGACCGATGCCGAGTTCCAGACTGAGCTCGACAACACTTACCGTCGAATCATACGATTGGCTGGGATGACTGATGAGTCTCGGCTTGCACGTCTATTCTCTGACGAAATCTCACGTGCTGTTTTTCCGAAGCTCTGGAAGGGCGGTATCTCTAAAGAGGATCTTGAGGAATGGCTGAAAATGGTCACTGGGCTGCCCAGTGTCAGTGTTGAATCTGTTTTGGCGCCATTTGAGGAACTAGGACTTGTGAAATCCGAGTGGGTGGATGAGATTGGCCGTACTTGTGTCTTCATGATAAAGGATCTAGAGGTGTTTCGTGCACCGCCGCTTTTGGCCATGGAGGCCGCAAGTGGCATTCTCGACCCCGAGTTGGCTGCGGAGTACAAATCTGAGGTGCTAGAGTTCCTCACTGAGTGGCAGAAGACGCCTGAGGACACCGTTTCAGTAGCCTCTATACTAGCTGATCCCGATTGTTACGACACATTGAATGAGCTTAGAAGACGGCCTGTCAACATATCGGAACTAGAAGCTACTCTAGGAATACCTCCAAAGGAGCTCAAGCAGGCGATTCAGACGTTGAAGAAGTTCAGAGTTGTTTCTGAGAGAAGGAGGAAAGGCCCCTCTGGAGAGTATGACAAGTGGTTGTTCCTTCTCAACGACATTCGAGTAAGGCTCTTCTTCCCTGAGTACTTCCTTCAGACATTGGTCACTGACTTGGAGAAGACCCCTGACGATGCCAAGGCCATGGAGATGGTTCACAATCATCTTCGGCTTTTGAGGGATAACTTTCCTCGATAGAAATGGTGGGTTTCCGTATCGCTCTCCAGTAGCTGAATCGTGTCATCATTGGAGGCCGTATTGGAGCACTAGGGCCTTTTTTGACCACTCTAACACTCTATGAAGTGGTCATTCGTATTTTCGGGAACTAGAAAGCTTCTTATGTTGTCTTGGCAGTCAGCTTTCTGCATACCCCCGTCCGGGGGTGGGCAGCCTTCGTGAAGGGCAGGACGCACGACTTCCCCGTCACAGAACTCGCATTCGCAACACACGGTCCCTATTACGAGTTCTAGCATTGGACTCTCGGAGCGTATGCTTCCGAGGGGATGAATCCCCTTGCAAACAATACTTGCGCAAACTGATTTCTGCGTGCGTTCGGCTTGAAGGCCCGACGGATGCGGAGGGCCGCGCTAGCGGACCTCTGTGTCCAAATAACTCCTTGTAAGACGAGGCTAGGCCCCCATCACAGATTGTCTCATATGGTGATTCTACGTACTCATGCCGCCTTCGAATGCCGTAAATACTTCGAGTAGTGTCAATCGACTGCGAATACCTGACGGTGAGTCACGTTTGATAATCTCCACGTATCTGATTCGTACATCTACGGGTGATCTCCTCGCGTCATCCTCCTATTGGCCCATTGAAGTTCCGTGGGAAGAAGTCGAGGAGTTCCTTTCCACTCGAAGTGAGATTCAAAGCGCCTCAGAGAACGGTCTTACTGAACTCCCGCTGATAATCGATGATGACAAGTTCATGGGCAAGGAGGTGATAGCCGATGTACTCCTTGTCTATGTGACTGATGCTGGAGAGGACGACAGAGTAATCGCAGAGAAACTGAAGGACGGCGTTTCGAAGATACGTAAGAGGATCAAGAAAGAAGGCATCACGAGTGTGATTGACAACTATGAGGACGTCATTGAAGCCTCAGTGGTTACAAAGCTCAAGATAGCCCTTGTTGGAGAAGGTGGTGTCGGAAAGACTACGACCCTTCATCTTCTTCTTGGAGATACGCCTCCAACCCAATACGTACCAACCATCGCGTTGAATCTCGAGACTGTCGAGAACATCCGTTTTGGCAACTATTCCCTCGTTCTCTGGGATTTCGCCGGCCAAGAACGATTCAGGAAGCTGTGGCGTTTCTATTTTCACGGAGCCGATGTCATATTCCTAGTTTGTGATTCCTCGTTGCGTAACGTCATCATAAGCAAGGACATTCTGAAACTCATTAGAAGAGATGCCCCAAAGGTTCCACTCTTTGCTATTGCAAACAAACAGGATAAGCCCAATGTCATGAAGCCGGAGGTTGTCCAGAAGATTCTAGGAGTTCCCACCTATCCTATGGTGGCCATTGACAAGAGTCGTCGAGATGAGATGCTGCGTATTCTGATGAATGCCGCGGCGACATATGTAGGGGTCGCTCTACCCGACTTGCCAACCTCTCAACTGCTCCGCTTCACTGATCAGGCTACTGAAGAGGCCATAGCAGAAGTAGACGCAATGGCACGCGCTCAAGAGGAAGAGGAACTCGAAGAGGAGTTTGAGGCAATCGAAGTTGTGGAAGAGGTCCTTGTTGACGAGTATGGTAATGTCATAGAAGATGCTGACGATTACGAAGTAGTTGAGGAAGTAATCGAAGAGATTGAAGACTCGGTAGAAGCGATATTCTTTGGATCTGAGGACACGATCGCTGAGGCCGACGTTACATCCGATGCCGCTGAAGAATTGGAACCGGTACCTGTCGAAGCTCCTGAAGAAGCAGTCGAGTTCGACGTTGCCATAGAAGCAGCAGAAGTAACGGAATCAGAACCATTGGACTTGGTTGTGGAACCGACTGAAGAACCAGAGCCTGCGACCATTGGGGCCGTAGTCCCAGTGAAGGAGATCACCGAGCACTCTTCACGGGATGCTGTGGAAGCACCAACAGAACTGGAAGTAGTTTCAGCAGAGGAAGGCGGCAGGAAAATGGCCATCGAACTCATCTTTGAGGCCCTCGAGGCGGATGAAAGTGTGACTGCTGAAATCGAGAAGGTTTCCCTGGAGGATCTGGACACAGCCCTCGAGGCATTGTCTAGCGACGAAGTTGTCCTTGTAAACGGAGAAACTGATACTGAGCCAGAACTTGACGAAGAGTCCATGAAAGAGCTCTCCATGATCTTGGGGGAGATAGATAAGTTGGAAGATGGGCCCAGCGAAACTGACGAGCTCGGTGCGGTTGATTTGGAGGCGATAAGTGAAATCGATGCGATACTCGCACAGAGAGGCTCTCAGGAGGAGCCTGACGACACATGACCGTGTTATTGAGTCGGTCGCTGTAGAGCAATGCTCCCCTCTCTTATGTGTCGCGGAAGACTGATTTGTAGGTTTCTCTCATTAAACGCAGCCAAGTAAGAATGCAAGACAAAGAGGTGGAGATTTGAGACTCAGCGAAGTTGAGGTAGGCAAGAATGTTTCAGAGATTGTTGTCAGAGTTGTTTCCATTGCTCCACCTCGAATAGTCCAGACGAGAGGCGGTCGGAAGACGCAGTTGACTGAGGTCTTGGTTGCCGATGAGGTCGGCGATACTGCAGTCATGAGCCTGTGGGGTTTTGGTGAGGGGAGTAGTCTCTCGGTTGGGATGGTCATCAAGTTGCTGGATGGATGGGCGAAGGATTGGCGTGGCAAGATGCAGCTCTCCCTTGGCCGGTCTGGAAGAATAGAGGAAGTCGAAGATGACGGAAGTATACCCTCGATATCCGAACTGAGTAAACAGTCATCGTCCACTGAAGCAGATGAATGAACTATCTCGGTGGAAGACATAGAGGTAGTAAAATGGTCCTGGCATACCTATCCGGTCCGATAATCCACCAACAAAAGAGAAAGGAGGACTTCTATCGTCTTGTCGTCAGCACGCTAGAAGAACTCGATGTAGATATCTTTGCTCCACAGTTCCTTCCTCCAGCTCCTGCAGAAGAGATCTACCAACGAGATGTTCATAACGTCAGGTCCTGTGACTTCTTGGTTGCAGAGGTTTCTAGTCCCTCGCATGGTGTAGGCATGGAAATCATGCTGGCAATTGAGCTTCAGAAGCCTATACTTCTGTTTCAACATGCAAACAGTGAGAAGCTCTCCCGCATGGTACTCGGTGCAGATGGTAAGGTTCTGTTCATATACGACGAGCTTGACGAGGTGTCGAGAATACTCCGCGAAATTGACTTGAGGACACTCACCGTTGCGGAATGCTCCAACTGCGATTCTCAGGTTGCAGAGAAGAGTCGGAACCGATTCCTGTGTGTGGCCTGT
>JAEORS010000074.1:0-8352 GCA_016840795.1 Candidatus Thorarchaeota archaeon
CAGAAGGAGAGTGCAACAGAGAGGACGACAATCCATGCTGCAGAGGTTCCGTTACTAACTATGCGCCACTCGTTTGATGCACTCACGCATGCGAAAGTAGCTGCGGAGAAGGGCAACATCAACTCAATAACTGACGCAGGCGTGGCAGCACACGCTCTCATGGCGGCAATCGAGGGTGCGGCACTCAACGTTCGCATCAACCTGGATAACATCAAGGACAAGGACTTCGTCAAGAAGACCGCAGAGGATGTCAAGAAGATAATAGGGGACGGCATGAAGCTCAAGCACGAAGTCTTGGAGATTGTTGAAGCTCGAATGAAGGAACTCGCTGGGAGCAGCTGAATTCATCCCCAACCACCAACCTTTAGTGCAGCAGCAGGTGAAGACCCGTGTTACATGGGTGGTCACTATGCACCTGGGGACTATATACAGAGATGTCTTTGCAGAACGTGTGCTAGGGAATCTCATCAACTTCAAAACATTCTGTGATGGGTGTGCTCCCACTTGCGGCGATTGCAGAGTCGGCTATGGGACATTCGTGGGCGACATCGTTGGGATGTATCGTGTGGATGCGCCAGCCACGAAGATGTATGATGATCCGATGGAGATGCTAGAAGGAACCAAGCTGAAAGAGTGCGATGTTCTGATGCTTGTCGGTGTTCATCATGACTTAATCGCATCAGCAGACGTTCTAGCTGACAGAATGAACGCTGGGGCTGTGATTGTACCGGTAGAGGATCCACAATGGGTGCCACCCGGCCTGCGTGAACAAGTCAAAGAAACTCTGGACAACGCAGGAATCGAGTATGCATTCCCTAAGCCTTTCTGTACGCTCACTCATGGAGAGGGGAAGCTGATTGACGAATTCATAGACAGATACAAGATCGGCCACCCAGTCTTTGAGGCTGATGTCAAGGATGGAAGAATAAGCGAGATTGCTGTGATGCGTTCTTCACCATGCGGCTGCGCCTGGTACGTATCTCAGAAGGTGCGGGGCCTTGATGTGGATGACTTGGATGTTCTCTTTGACACAATCGCCAAATCGCACCACGCGTATCCCTGTACTGGGGCTATGACTGTTGACAGAGAACTCGGGGATGCCCCACTGCATATTGCAGGATACAACCACAGATATGCAGTCTGTGATGCTA
This sequence comes from Candidatus Thorarchaeota archaeon, assembly GCA_016840795.1. Taxonomy (GTDB): domain Archaea; phylum Asgardarchaeota; class Thorarchaeia; order Thorarchaeales; family Thorarchaeaceae; genus SMTZ1-83. The sequence goes on from JAEORS010000074.1 coordinate 1,152, forward strand.
TCGGCATCGATTGTCGTGGAGAGGAACCCAAACATCCACTTGCGAAGTAGACTAAACCTCTTCTATCTCTGCTCCAGACCCAATCTTGACATGATATGGCCGCCCTCCTGCGCCTCTTATCGCCTGGGCCACCTCCATTTCCTTTCCTGGTGCAAGCGCCAGCATAGTCCCTCCCCCACCGCTGCCGTTGATCTTACAGCCCAGCGCACCTGCAGCTCTCGCTGCGTCAATCATTCTCTCTATCTTCGGGGTCGACCTCTTCAGGACCGTCTTAAGGAGGTGGTGATGCTGGTCAATCAGATTTCCCACTTCTCGCGGGTCTGGTCGGTCGGTCCTAAGCAACTGGAAGGCATGTCGAGTGATGTCCCTATTCAGAAGTGTGGTCTTTGCCATCGAAATCGATTCGACATTGTTCTCTGCTGAAACTGCAAACACTTCATCCCTAGGAGTTGTTCTCTGATCAAACCCTGGAATCAGGTTGGAGAGTATATTGTATCCATTCTCAATCTCTGTCCTGATTCTCCTGAGATCTCCAACCGTGTCCCCTTTCTGCTCCAGAGAGTCACCTATGACCAAACCTTCTACAACGGCAGGCAAACGCTTGGTTTCATATGATAATCCGCAGTCCACATGTATGATTCGCCCAAACGCAGAAGCGAAATGGTCCATCATTCCTCCGCTCTCTCCGAACTCGATAACTTCTGCATTGTATGCTGTTTCCGCGAGGTCTTGCACTTGAAGCTCAAAGCCTGCCATTGTCGAGAAAGTCATCACTGAAGCAACAGACAAAGCTGATGAGCTCGATAGCCCGGCCGCGATTGGGATGTTGCCGGTGACTCGAAGGCTCCACCCATGGTCTGGCTTGATGCCGCGTCTGAAGAGAAGATTGAATGCACTTCTTAGATAGTCTCGTCGGTGTCTGTACTTAACCTCAGTGTCGATAGAGAACACATCACTGTCATCTATGTCCGGGTAATTGACGTGAATCTCACTATCATCTCTCGGTCTTGCCTCTATGGAGATGCTCAAGTCGATAGCCGCTGGAATGACTGGCAGCCCAAGATAGTCACTGTGTTCCCCGAACATACAGATTCTACCTGGAGCCCGCACTCGAAAGCTCCGCATCGGTTTCTGAATGAGATTGCCTACTATATAGGCGTTGGCAACTCTTAGTCACTCTATATCGAGTTGACTATTTGGACTCTAATGCCATCTTGATAGCAGTGTGGAAATCCTCAGGTGTTACTCCAGGTGATTCTATTGAGTGCTTCTCATAGGCCTCTACGATTCTTGAGAGCACTTCGTCAGTGCCTGGCTTTGTTCCGATGAGCGCCTTCTCTACTTCTGCAATGGAATCGTGAGGCAACATGAAGAAGTCGCCACTTAGGACAATGTCCTTGATCTTCTCATTGACTTCTTCCACGGTGACCCTAATGAGCCCACCAGGTGCCTTGAAGTTGGCTGTACCGATGGCTGCTGTCGCGGAAATTCTCACAGTTCTTGCGTCCAACCTGCCTCCGGACCGCCAGTGGAGCCACTCGTCTGACAGATATTTTGGTCGAAGCTCATTCATACGTTGTTTCTCCCAATCCGTCAATTCGCCTTTCACAAGCTTGACTCCCAGGATTTCCTCGAACAATCTGAGAAGATCCTTCTTCACCTCTTCTCTGTCAAAGGTCTTGCCAGTTTCTCTCTTAATCGTCGAAAGCCTCTCCCTCAGTCCTTGGGCGAGCTTGTCGCGGAACTTTTCATCTGGGACCTTGAGAACCTTCACCATCATGTCGTAGTTGAAGTCAAAGATCAGGTTCCCAGTCAGTATTCTCGCATCGCCCACATCGCCGGCGCCGTTTCCGGAGATTTTTCGTCCCTCGACCTGTATGTCATTTACGGGCTTGAATTCGGCATCAATTCCCAGATTCCTATAGGCCTGAACAGGAGGTTTCAGGAACTTTCGATAGTATGCATCTATGTTTCTGGGCGAATTAGGACTGTCTGTTCTATGAATGAGCTGGTAGAACATCTGACCATCATCTAGGTAGACGCCGCCTCCGCCTATCACGCGGCGGGTAACGACGATGTTGTTCTTCTGGCAGAACTCCAAATCAATATCCTTCTCTATCTCTTGGAAATATCCAAGACTCACCAATGGTTCGGCAGGCCAACAGATTATGAGCGTGTTCTCCGAATGCCCTTCGGTTATCCCCTGAGCAATCATGTCGTAGATTGTCTGGGTTTCCAACGGGTCAATGGGTCCAAGGTCTAGCAGTCGCCATGTTTCGACAGTCATGGCCGGGCAACCATGTCTGTTGGTTAATAATGACTTCGGTAAGAACAGATATACCAACCATTAAATCGATACGAGTTCGAGTCAGCAGTGATACTCATGATTGAGTCATTAGGACTGACAAAGATGTTCAGCGAGTTCACGGCTGTGAAGGACCTGAGCTTCAAGGTGGCGACAGGAGAGATCTATGGGCTGCTAGGACCCAATGGGTCTGGCAAGTCCACTACCATGAGAATGCTTCTAGGCATACTGAAGCCCACAGAAGGCACTGCCAGAGTCCTTGGCCATGACATCAAGACGGATATTGTGGCAGCCAAGCGAGTGATGGGTTATGTACCTGAAGAGCCTATACTACCAGAGCGACTCACTGGGTGGGAATATGTGAACTATGTTAGCGACGTATGGAGAATGCCAAGAGGCCCTGAGCGTGAGGAGGAAATCGAGGAACTCCTAACACTCCTCGATATCCGGGATGCCAGCGACGACCTAATCGAAACCTACTCCAAAGGAATGTCTAGGAAGATTAGTCTTGTCGCTGCTCTGATACATGGGCCCAAAGTCCTGATTCTTGACGAAGTACAGGCCGGTATTGACCCAAGAGGCGCGGCTACGATAAAGGAGATTCTAAACGGGCTACGAAAAAAGGGCGCCACGATACTCATGAGTACTCATGTTCTTGAGATTGCAGAGCAGATGTGTGATAGGATTGGTATAATCAATGAGGGCACCATGATAGCTGAGGGTACTATGAAGGAGCTACGATTGCAGGCAAAGGGCCAGAGCAGTCTAGAGGAGATATTCCTCTCACTTACTGGTGGCCCGGACATGCAGAAGATCGCTGAGTTTCTGGGAGGCGTTCCTAGCTGACATTCACCGACTTGATTGTACTTCTGAGGCAAGACCTCAACCAGCTGTTCAGAATCAGGAGAACCGGCGGCAAACGTACTGAGCAGGAGAGTACCTTCAAACGCCTACGGCCATTACTCTTCGCAGTGATAATCGGAGTGGTGATAATCTGGGCCATTTTGACGGTGGTGCCGCTGTTTGGGTGGAGCAGAATCGCGCTAATCTTGTTGGACAATCTGGATATTGGTGCTACACTTTTCAACTTCATTCTGATAATCTCCCTATTGGGCTCAATAATGGTGTCTGCCACAACTGTAGGTAACAGCCAGAGGATGGAGTATCTTCTCACAATGCCCTTGACGATGAGGACAGTCTTCCTCGAGAAGACCATCGTTGTGATTCTCAACAATGCGGTGCTGTTTCTAGGAATTGGCATCCCAGTCTTCATAGGACTGAGTATTGCTTCCTATGCGCCGCTTGCAGGTTTCTCCGTTCTTATCTTTTCAGTCCTTATTCTATCTCTTGTAACAATTGGGGTTTCATTTGGTGGCCTACTGGGTCTGTTCTTCTCTCGACTTCTCGCGGGTCGACGAACACTCAAACAGGTTGGCTGGTTCCTCGGAAGTTCGTTGGCCATCATAGCCACTGCAGTGTACTACTACACGTTCTATACCTCGGACGGCGCGGGAGTATTCGAATGGGTGTTTGAGCTAGCGCGTTCCTTTGGACTCTCTTCCCGTTTCTCTCCGGGCTACCCTGTCAGCACTCTGTCACTCGGGATTCTGATAGGGGTGTCACCCAATCCTGTCGATGCACTCGTAGGCCTATTCTTCATCGCATTCGGACTTCTGCTTGCCTACGTCAACTCCTACGTTAGTGAGCTAGCACACTACAGTGGCTGGCTGGCATCTGGTTCAAAGAGAACGTCTGCGAAGGATGTGCGTAAAACCCACACTTCGTGGAATCCTCAGCCCATTCCCGGTATGAAGTTTGATCAGACCGTTAGTGTTTCAATATGGTACAATATCTCGACAATTCGCAGAGAAGGAAGAGTCCTTGCTCAATATTTGATGGGGCCAATCAGGTTTGTCATCTTCTTAGTCCTGCCTTTCGTCGCAGTAGGGGAGTATGCTATGGGGCTTACGCCCTATTTCATCTTGGCAGCCGTGGTGCCTTTTGCCGTTTCATACGGAGTATACTTTGCTGGCTACGAAACCGTATACGAAGGTAGAAACCTCATGACTCTACAGCTGGCCGCCACGAATATGGCCGACTACGTGAAGGGAAAGGTGATCAGTGCCATACCGTTCGTGCTTATCACCAGCATCGCCATCTCAATCTTGTTGTTCTTCGTAGGCCCAGTAATACTACCCTACCTTCTAGGTGTCCCAATTGCTTGCGTATTCATCTGCTTAGCGGCTGGCGCTATAGCGGCCAATGCGGCGGCTATAGGGGGAGATTTTCGAGCGGAGCGGTCGGTTCTGAGACAGAGAGGAGCAGCAGTCCAGATGCCCATAAGAGGTTGGTCGATGTTGAGAGCCCAGCTGGTTCCCTACGTTGTCGGGTATGTAGGAATCTACTCAATGGTCGGAGTCGGCATTCTCGTGACCACGCTCTACGGCGCTGTCATTGGTTTGGTTGCTGCATATGCCATTCTCGGCTTGTTTGTACTGGTCTGTTATTCACTCTACAACCACTACTCACACAGCGCTGGGGTCAAGTTGGCTCAAATCGAGGCCTCAAAGTACCTCTGATACTGTCCTCAACGTGAAGATAGATGCAGGAAATTCTTTTCTGATATGACTAGACGTCGTATCATCAAGCAACGGTGTGGAGTAAGAGTTGAGCAGCTCAATTGATGTTTCCCCGATTCAACATATCATGTTCCTTGGCCTTGAGGCCGGTGAGCTGCTACTCTATGTCCCATATGATGGCTCTACAGATGTGAGCCACGACCTTAGAGCCGCTCTTCTCAGGGCGGTTATGCATTTCTCTGGTGATGACATACGATCAATCCGTTGGTCTAACTTCATGTACGTTTTTGAGCCAGGCGAGATATCGATTGCAATAATGGGACTCAAGGTTGGGTACGATGAGGAGCTCTATAGAGACAAACTGCTGAAGATGCTCTCCGGATTTGAGAGGGAGTACAGGTTGGCTATTAGACAAGACACGGGCGATATTCGTCGTTACAAGAACTTCGCTCTTGCAGTTATCTCCGAGATGCCGCTTGTGAAAATCGCCCTCGATTTAGTTCCGAAGTCCAAGGACGGTGGGGATCCGATACCTTGGCGAGTAGGAGAGGTTGACGTGAAGCTTGAGATTCTCCAACAGAGTGCCAATGGAAAGCGCACAATCCGCGAGATAATCGAGCTGACTCAAATGCCCCAGGAAGAGGTCATCGCCCTAACCTCAATTCTTGCGTATTTTGAGTGGATTGAGCTGACTTAGAGCTTCAACTTTCCAACAACCTTGCCGGGCGGCACAACAAAGTCACAATCGAAGTACTGCCCCAGCATGATTGAATCTATCTTTACGGCGCTGAAATCATCCTGGGGGCCGCTCTTAATCTCAATATCAACGTCGCCTGATCTACCGTCATGCACGTTGATAGTCAGGTATGCCGCTGTAACTTCCGCAATGTCGTGAGATTCGCCCGACGCACTCGGTATTACCTTGAAATTGATGTTGGGTCCGCTGTCTATCCATGCTCCTTCCTCATCAAGTAGGCAACTCGCCTTTATTAGAGGGTGCCCGTTCCTGACCACTGAGGCCTCAACCCGATTCTTCTTCAAGGTCAATGATATGTCTGCGTTCTTCCGGGCATACCCCCATATCTCCCGTCCTGAGGCTAAGGCAATGTCCGTATCGACATAAACGTGAGAGAAATACGCTCCAACCTCTTCTTCGCCAGTAATCTGGTTGTCAAACAGGCATTGGACTATCAATGCGGCCTCCTTGAAGGTCCCGATTTCCTTGCAGGGATGTTCACCAAAGAAGAGAGCGGCCAGAGGCATTTGTGAGGGACTTAGAGGCGCGGGAAGCATCTTCTTCACAGAGCTTTCTGATGGATTGAACATGGCAAGGAGTACCCTCGAGTTCTTGTAATGGTAGGGGGGTTCAGGGTAGAATGGACTTGCCAAGGGAGTACTGAACTTCTTCGGCACCGGGAGCACCTTCATTTGTGGTAATAGTTGCTATTATTGAATCTGTCGGGGTTCCAGAAGGCGACTGCCTCATTCATTCTCGAGTACGCATTTCTGGAGAGTGACTTGCCGCTTATGCAGGTTCCTTCCCTACTGGAGAGGTCTGTCACTCAGATACGGCGTAGGATATGTTGACCTTCGGCGTGGGAAGAATCAACACGTCCTTTCAGACGTTCATAGTCCCGCTTTCTTGAATATCAGAGGCCAAACGAAGATGCCCAGGAAAACGACGATGAAGTACCGTAGGGTTCTGAGCCAAATCTCGGCAGTCGGTAGAATCATGGCGAGGCCAAGCATTGCTCCCAACACTAGAATCACGCCGATTGCTATGCGAACGACAGCGCTGGCACTTCTGAACTCAGATACTGACTCGAAGTTCACATATCTCTGTTCCAGTGGCACGGCAATTCCTAGGCCCATGATTATACCACCGTAGGCTCCGAAATTATCCCCAGGCGGGAAAGGTAGAATTGAGCTAACAAGTGTGACAATGAATCCGAAGACGAAGAGTGCCAACCAAAGGTACTGTGACTTGTACCTTGATGCAAAGTCCGTTACTGAACTCTCGAATCGGAGTATCACAACTACCATCAGAATCCCAATCCCCCACCCTAGTAGGACGTCTCCAAGGTAGTGAACGCCTAGGTATACTCTCGAGATACCAATCAAGAACACGAGGATAGTGGAAACAAGCAACATCCACCATCTTCTCAACTTCCCAGAAAGCCAACCATAGAATGCCGCTGAATTCTGCGCGTGTCCACTTGGCGTGCTGTAGTTTGTAGCCTCCACGCCTTCATACCAGTAGTCATTTGGTGGCGTGTTCGAAGGTTTCGGGTTCGGTATCACATACTTCAACCAATAG
>JAEORS010000075.1:0-8260 GCA_016840795.1 Candidatus Thorarchaeota archaeon
CTCACTGAAGGGAGAAGTGAGCTTGTAACGCTCATCTGGACATTGTAGCCGACAACTGAGCCATTCTCGATACCAACATTGGCATCAACATCGTAGTAGGAAACGTGAACAGCTATATCACCAGTATAGGGTGTTGGGTTAATCGGGTTAACAAGGAAGAATGATGTAAGGTGAGTCCTCAAGATCACAGTCACTGCGAAGGTATGATTCTGCGCTCCATAACTCTCCACAAAGAAGTCGACCCGATAGGGTCGTAGGACGTCAAGATCCTCCGAGTAGATGGTTACTTCATAAACTCCGGGAGCCGTCTGGACAACTGTGTAGTTCTGATCCCCCAAGGAATGGATATCTGACCAGTTGCATCGTATCGCACTCTCTGCACCATTGATTGGGAAACCGTGGTCTGTATCAGTGTAGGTTATGGTGAAGGAAGTTGTGTAGCCTACCGGGAGCGATAATTGGCTTGTTGACGGAATTGCAGACGTGAAAAGCTCTCTCACTTGAACTGAGAGCAAAATAACACGTGACTCAAAGAAGTCCTTGCTTGCTGTTATCTTGACATTGTAGATGTCGAGTGCAACGGCATCAGTTTCAAGGCTCAGCGTGTAATACCCTGGACTTCCCCCAACCGGGGTAACAGTGTAGTCATCTAAGCTCCAATTGGCAATGATTGTTGCTCCCATAATTGGCTGAGAGTTCTGATCCTCGAAGTAGACTGTTAGATCCGCGTTGTAACCGCTCGGAACATCTACGCCCGGAGCATCCGGCGAGAGAAGTTCGGTTGTGTATATCACATTCAGAGTGAAAGTTCTGGATAGCGAATCATAGAAAGCCAGATTCCACTGTAAGTCTATGCCATACTGTCCGTTCGATGGCAAGTCATTAGTATCCAGAGTGATGCTGTATTCTCCTGTACCTAGGTCACTGAGACTGCCATCGGGTCCTGCCCATGTGTAGTCCATGGTTCCTCCAGCCAATAGGTCACCGTTGTCAGTGTCGTTGACTCGAAACTGGAGCAGCACCAGTTCACCATATGTCACATTCTTGGTCCAAGTTGACTCTGAACCTAGTGGGTATTTGACCGACATTTCGGTACTATGCTTGATGTCAAACACTCTTGAGAAGAAGCCCACGTTGTGCACTGCCCCGCCAGATACGAGGTCTGTCACATATGCCTGCACTTGCCAAGTCCCGACCGAAGCATTGTAGGCATCCAGATTGACGAACCCAGTTATTGCATATCCCGAGGCGTCTACCGTCGCTTGAAGTTGATGCCAGACTGCACCACCTGAATCGTACAAGGTGAAGTTGACGAGGTCATTCTGGTAAGAGGAGGATAGGGTAGCTCTGAACCTAGTGTCTTCATCCGCTCTGAACGTTCGAGTGCTGACCCACTGACCTGCACCTGAGTCCCATACCTCCACATTAGATACGAGGTTTGGCGACAATCCCTTCAGCAGCCAGAATCCGTTCTGCTCATCCAGCGTAATCTGGTAGGCCGACACGTTAAGTAGACCGTCACCAGGATTTCCGTAGCTCCAGCCAGAGGTCAGGTTCGTGGTCCTTTGTGTGGGCTCTGCAACGAAATCAAAGTCACGGTTGGCAGGAATTGACAAATTGAAGAAGTACTTGGAGGAATAACCCCCTGGAACAGCTACATAGAAGTTGCTGGTCCACCTAACATCAGTAGCATTCTGCACAGTGTAGGTCTCGCCCAGACCAAACGTTTCAGTGTCATAAATCGTTTCCACGTTGTGGCTTCTAGCGTAGACGGTTACATCCGCATCTATGTCTACATTGATGTCGAAGTTGGGGTCCGGTGGAAGCGGAGTAGGAGTCCAGGAGAAATTGGCGTATGCAGCACCAGAGGTCCAAGGAACAGGTGCCCGATAGAATACAGTCCCAAGCCCAGGGACAGGGCTCGCGCCCTGGATTACATTATCTACATCAACTCCATTCATTTGCAGGTTGACTTCCTCAGGTGTTGCTTTGGCGGTTACGTAGAGAAGCACATCATCGAATCGACCTCGTGGTAGGATGTCGTTGGATCGATACCATTCCAACTGAGTTGTTCTCAGGCCAATCCAGAGGTTGATGTCGGGAAGGGTAATCAAGTCAGGATCTATTGGTATGAGTCCGGTAGAATACCATATGTTGTCATCTTGTATAGCATCGAACTGGATACTCCAGAGATAGGTGCCACCATTATCCGGGTCGCCCACTGACACGAAGAGCTCGAAGAATCCAGTCATATAGGATCCCCAGCCAGCACAATCGGCCCAGTAGTCTAGAGATATGGCGAGATTGGTCACATCTCCTCGGTTTATAGTAAGGTTCTGAACTGCATAGGACTTGTCTCCGACATCATACCAATATCCGTAGAGCTGAGTGGTTGGCCTATCGTCATACCAGTAACCTTGTTGCCTGAAATCCGCATATGACGTGGTCCACTGGGACGTCAGCGTGTTCGTGTAGGGGCCCCAAGTTGAAGGCTCGTCATGAGTAAGGTATGTCCAATCGGTACCGGCACTGAAGTCGGAGTTGTCAATCCATGTCCTGTTCTCTGTTATGCTGGTCACATCGGCATAGACCTCATAGCCCTCCCAGTCCTCACCGAGAGGAACGCTAAGGTTTGCCGTGGATGTTGTCTGCGTACCTGAGTCATACCACATGGTTTCTCCTGTGAAGGTGTCGGTGCGGATACCGTACTCCGAGCCCACAAGACTGCTGCCAGTTCCGCTCTGTTCCGTTGGAGCATCACAAATACTGTAGGTTTCCAAGACTTCGTCAGGTCCCACCTCCATGGTCATACCATTGCCAAGATCTACAGACCTCGCAGCAGTATGTCCTCCGCTTAATCCGACCCATTGCGGGCCTACGAAGATTGTCCCGAAAAGTAATGGTAGAAGAACAATAAGCAAGCCATACATCTTCTTTGCTCTCATGGAACAGTTCTCCTGATGGGATCCGAGAGTTCTATGACTCAAACACACGAAGTCATGCAGACAACGGCAGAGTGCGCACTCTTCTCGTTCCCCTCAGTCTTGTTCTATAAATAGGATATGCGTAGAACCTCGTTCCGCAAAACGATACGTCTGTCGATTTATCGAACGCGTAGGAGATGGCGGGGCGTTGACCTGTTGCGATACAGCACAGAGAACATTTTCAAACAGGCAGCGCGCCAAACCATTCGTCGATATATCGATAGTAGTTCATATGATATATGATAGATTGATATATATCGACGCATGACACGGCTGGGAGTGGCGTCGGTCGATGATGCTCCGACTTCTGTGCCTGAAGGGCACACTGACTCCACACATTCAGATCCCGAACGTCTGAGTCCGGCCGATGCTTCGAATTCTCCAGTCCAAGCCATACGCACATAACAAGTCATGGCGACCTAAGATGGCTCAGCAGCTCGGCTATCGGTCCGGAAAGGAAGTACTCTAGGTTAAGGAGTATTCCCAAGAAATGTGCAATCCAGATGGCCACAATCATCCATCGATACCTCTTCATGTCCTCGGGCTGTCTGATAAGTAGCACTGGGACCACGAACCAAGAATAGTACCATATCTGAGTCCAAGAGAAGAACATGAGTATTAGAGGGAGCGCGTAGACGACAATTGATCGCCAATCTCTGACGCGAAGCGAGGTCGTAGGAACGGGAATGGGGCCAATAAGTCGAGGTTCCAAAGTCATTAGCAGGAACGCATACACAAGAACTGCAGGAGCAATCAAGACAATCGGATTGGTCGACCCCCATCCGAGGAAGAAAGGATTCGTGATGAATGATGCATACCCAGTGCTATTGAGAAGATGAGCAAGCAGACTTTCATATCCCATGCCCGATAACACCAATGGCAGAACGGTCAGGATTCCAACGCCGAAGAAAGCTAGTGAGGCGACTGGTGCCACTGTTAGGAGAATTGGAAAAACAAGGGCCGGATACAGCTTTGCCTGAAATGCCAGGGCTAGCGTGCCAAATCCCAACCAGGGGCGGTCTTTTCGGAAGAGCAGCAGAGACGTAAGGAGCAGCAAATCTACGAAAGGCTCGACCTTGGGAAAGATGACAGAAAATGCAAAGCCAAACACATAGTACATGATAACAAGCTGTTGGAACCACTTCTTGTCCAAGTATTCTTGGCCAAGATACAGGAAGATAACCAGATTCAAATGGATAAGGAGCACCAATATCCAGTTCACCAGATAGTGATATGGCGCATGAAAGCCAGGCTCTATCGCTGCCAAGGCCGCGTAGAAGAGCAACGTCACAACTGGATACTCGTAGGTTACATTCAACACACCTGTGAGTAGATGGTCTTCAGGAACAACGTAGACATCATGCAAGTCTTGGTCACTTAAGTCGTAAACGTTGAACCCTTCCTGCCAGAAGAGCTCACCATAGACCATGTTTCGATTTCGATCCCTTTGGACCACCGCGAGCTCGAAAACAGGGACAAGGATGACGCAAAGAACAATAGAAACGGCGATTGGTCGTCTATATCTCTGAATCACGTCTCTGAAGCTCAGATTCCCAGACATCCAGACCACGACGCCCCTTGTCGACTGCTAGGTTCTGTTTGTGTCCTCTACGCTACTCTTAAATCACTGTCGAAACCCACCACGCAGGCCCGGAGAAAGTCCAATGACAACACCTGACCGACCAACGATATCAGACATGCTCGACATAAAGTCCGTGGCTATCGTAGGCGTTTCGTCCTCCATGGGCTACTACTGGCCACACTCGATGCTTCAATGGCCTCACGACCTCAAGGTCTGGTTTGTTTCCAAGCGGGAGGGGGAGGCACTTGGACACAGACTGTACCAGAGCATAGCGGACATTCCTGAACCTATTGATTTTGCAATCATCAGAGTCCCATACCAAGCCGTTCCTAGCGTGCTGAAAGAGGCTTCAGCCAAAGGTGCAAAAGGTGTAACCATCTTCACAAGTGGATTCTCAGAGCTTGACACAGATGCAGGAAGAAAGCGCGAAGAAGAGTTGAGGCAGATAGCGGAAGCAATCCCTACCAGAGTTCTGGGCCCGAACTGTATGGGTCTCATGTATCCAAAGATTGGAATGGCGTTCATGCCCACGGTCAGACAGCTGGAGGGTGACGTTGGTTTTCTATCTCAGTCCGGGGGCGTCGCAATAAGCACCTACACAGCTGGGGTGGAAGCTGGTGTAGGCTTCAGCAAGATGTTTAGCTTTGGAAACGCCGTAGATATCACCCCCGCAGAAATCCTCGACTACTTTGTCAGCGACGAAGAAACGGCTGTTGTAGGGGCTTACATTGAGGGTACAAAGGAAGGTAGCCTATTACTTGAGAACCTGAAACGTCTCGCTGATAAGAAACCAGTCGTTGTGTTGAAAGGAGGCAGGTCCGAAGAGGGGTCAAGGGTGGCATCGTCACACACGGGAGCTCTTGCCGGCAGCAATGAAATCTGGGTTGCCGCATTTCGTCAAGCGAACGTAGCCACAGTCGCGACTCTTGAGGACCTCATAGCCACTCTTGGCCTGTTCTCTCTAAGCCCTCCGCCAGCCTCACGTAATGTTGGCGTGCTTGCCATTAGCGGCGGAACAAGTGTTGTCTACACCGACTTGTGTGTTGAAAGGGGGCTCAAGATTCCTCCGACTTCTAAAGAAACGCTTGAGAGGCTTAACCCACTGATTAGAGATGTGGGCACTTCACTAGGGAATCCGATAGACCTAGCTGCGGATTACTATGAGTTCGAGAATATTGGACAGATTATCCGGTTCATTGGTGAGGAGCCAAGGTTTGACTCCATCATACTGGAGGCAAACGCTCACCATATCCATCAGGTTGGGTCCATAATGGGACTGACCGAAATGGAGAGCGAGTTCTGGAGAATCATGGCTGAAGCGGGCAGTAACATTGTGAGGGAACAGACCAAACCGGTCATGGTCACTGTGCCTGACGTCGCATTTCCAGAGGCTCGAAACGCAGCGTGGAAAGCCTTCATCAGAGAGGGACTACCTGTCTTCCGGAATATCAGAGAAACAGTTGGTGCTCTTGACAGAGTATGCGGCTACTATGAGACCCGTAGAAGAAGGGCCAAGATTTGATCATCCGACTTGTTGCTGCGCCCTTGCCTGGCTGAACACAAAGGCCCTGTGACTTTGAGACGTCTTCTTCCATCCCCCATGTTGCACCGAGTCAACGCGTTTGATGTTTAGCTCATAGCCCATCTCTGCAAGTGCGGCCTTCACTTTCTCAAGTCCTCTAGAGTCGGTCGAAAGTCCAATCCGCAATGCGCTCAACAATTGAAAACCATAATAGGTGAGCCAAAGCGATTGCAGAAACGCTCGGCCTTTGAGGACAGGAACAGTGAGTTCTTCAATCTCTTCATGTCTCAGCTTGATTATCTCAGGAATTAGCTTTGAGCCCCGGGTGTTTCTCATTGTCCCGATGTTGAGGAATAGAGTAGAGCCCCCATTCTTGATTTGTTCCGATAGGAGTTCTACAGCTCGATCGTAGACGGAATCCAGAGCAGCCTCTGAATCGGACTCGTCACTCACCGTATCGAGGAGCATGCTCGGCCTGCCGTCAAAACCAGCTAGTTCATCCACTCCCAATCCCTCGAGCAATCCACGTTGCGCATGGAACCATTTCGTAATAGGAGTCCTTTCAAGAACTGTGCGAATGCGGTTGATAACTACCTTCCAGCCGAATCTTCTGATGAGCTCCGGGTAGTCAATCCAGATTATTATCGGTGTAGCGGTCCAGGTTGAACGATCTGTCCTCACAGAATGATACCTCTTCTTCAAATCCTCCGGGCTGGTCACGTACTTGAGTATCGAGTCTGCAGTAAGTACCACCGTTGAGTCGGTTCGCATCTCCTCACAAGTGAAGACGGGTGTGATGTCGAGAGTTCGTAATCGATTGCTGCAGGCATCGACCATACGTAGGTCGCTACAGTTCACAAGCGGCCAGAGGTCGAGATTGGTGAGTCGGTTGTCTTGAAGCAGTAGTCGCTTCAAAGTCTGGGACTCTTGAAGAGGACCCATATCGATTGACTCAACGAGATTATGAGAGACATCCAACGTTTCGATTCTGTCACATTCTGCAAGCTCGGACAAGTCTATCGTCATAGCTGCTCGCATTCGAAGGTCAATCACTGATGCGTCTGAATTGAACGATCGCTCCTCCTGACGACCATGTGGACTTGTGTATTTGATAATGATTTCTTTCAAGTTCACCCATATCCGATTTACAATTGGCATCCTTTGAGTACGCACTATGCTTGAGGAGTAGATAAGCGCTACTGCCCTTTTACAAACAGGTCTGTGCCATCCGGTAAGGCGACCTTCAGATGATCAGGCACTAGGCCGTAGGTCCGAGAAGAATCTATGACGGCTCCGCAGGAGGAGGGAGCCTTCTCTCTCCAGCGATCAGAAAGCCGCCGTCTATGGCCTCAAGCACCATCTCATGGGCCTTCAGCTCACTATAACCAAGAAGAATCACTGTCTTGATCATCGCCTCAGGGGTCACCCCATAATCAATACTCATCGAATGAAATGCGTCAGCGACTGGGGTCAGATGCTCTGGGAGGTTCTTCCTGACTCCGACGTACCTAGCCAACAGCGAGCCATCGAAGTAGCTGTCGAATATCGGATCGAAGGTTCGCACGAAGGCCTCAGAGAGTTCGGGAGTGTGGAACATCTGTCTGATTGTGTGGTCCTCATGATCATAAAGCCCGCCGACATCACGGCCAAAAGTTTCGAGCTGTTTCTTCTGCTGCTCCGAAGCTTGCTCTACAGTCACAATCGCGCAAATGAGTACCTCGGTCTGAACAGCAGTGATTACTTCAGTAATCTGTATTGCTGACCAAATCGGTTCGTCCCAAGAGAACTCTGACCTAAATTGGGCAATTGCAGCGATGAATGAGCTGATCATCGACTCATCAAAACCGCCCTTGAGCACTCTCGAGTATACTGGTAGTCCGATGTTTCGATGGATGACTAAGAGGCTAATCAAGTTCTTGGCGTCCTCAAGTCGTCCTTTCATGGTTAGGAGCTCCATGGTTCTACGGGCAGCCTGAGTTGAGAGAAACCTACGGCCGACCACCCCAATAGTGACTGCAGCGCCCAATGCAAGTGCTCCGATCACTCCCGCTAGAAGAATCGTGACAGTAAGTGCTTGGGGATTCGTTTCAGAACTTAGCACTATGTCTTGGGTCCAAGTTTCGTAGTGGTCTTTCTCAATTGTAATCCTCACCACATAGAGGCCTGGTTCTG
>JAEORS010000076.1:0-8219 GCA_016840795.1 Candidatus Thorarchaeota archaeon
TTACAGGGTTGACACACCAATCACCGTACATAGGATTGGTCTCGAATGTCAGCCACAGATCATCTCTTCGAGAAGCTTGTCAACGTAGTTGGGTCGAACTACTTGAGTATCGAACTATGTGACCGTCTAGTCTATTCAAAGGACTACTCAATAGAAGGGTTTGCGGGTGATTATACCCCAGACATTGTCGTCAAACCCGCTTCCGTTGAAGAAGTCCAGCAAATCGTAGAGATTGCCAATGAGTTAGGGGTGCCTATCTACACTTGGGGTGGTGGCACAAGCATGTCGGGCAACCCACTGGCAGTACATCATGGAATAGTCCTCGACATGAAGCGAATGAACCGAATTCTTGAGGTCGATCCTGACAACCTGGCAATGACCGTCGAAGCCGGTGCAACGATGGCAGAGGTCCAGGCAGCTGCTATGAAACACAACGTCTTCTTCACACATCAACCAGAAAGTTGCCTCTCTTCGACAATCGGCGGCGCCCTAAGCTGTATGGGCATTAGTATATTTGGAGCGAAGTACGGCTATGCCTACGACCAGGTGATTGGGCTTGAGGTGGTTCTTGGCACGGGGCAGGCGATTCAAGTCGGCAACAAGAGCTATCTCAACGTGCCAGCTCACAACTTGCTTAACCTCTTTCTGGGAGCTGAGGGCACACTTGGTATCATCACGAAAGCTGTTCTGAAGGTATATCCCGTTCCCCCGACGCGAGATAGGATCAGCATTGGGTTCCCCGATATTGCAACTGCAATGGAGGCCTGCAAACGAGTGCACAGTTCAGGTTGTTGGCCTGAAACTGTCTATGCCTTTGACAGACGCTCGTTGGTTCAATACATGGAACGGGCCAAGACTCCAATTCCTGAAGAGCTGTCTATGGCAATTCTTTTTGGATGCTCGGGCGAATCGGATATGGTTGAGAAGTCGCTAGAGGTAATATCACGGTGCTGTCAGGAAACAGGTGGGTATGAGCTTCCCACAGAGGTTACTGAATCTTGGTGGGACGCTGTCAACATCAACCGAGAGACCTTCGACAAGAGCAACTTCGCCTTGTCTCACACTGACTACGAACCAGACCTTATTGACGCCTGTTTGCCATTCAGTAGGTTCCAGGAGTTCAGCGACTATTGTGATGAGGTGAAGAGGGAATTCGGATGGGTTGACATTGACTTTGGTTCTTTCATAGTCGCCGGGCCCAGAGGTCCCATTCCATTTTGCATCTACTTCTCTGTGCCGATTGATACCAGAATACCTAGAGAAGTCGAGAAGTGGTTTGAGTTCAAGGAGCGGATGTACACACGCGCTCTGGAAATGGGAGGGAGTGTTTCCAATGCGAATGGTGTCGGTCTCAGGTCTGCACCTTGGGTACGAGAACAGCTAGGTTCCGCTTGGGATCTACTAACTGGCATCAAATCGCTGACAGATCCAAACAATGTCTTGAACCGCGGGCAGAGGGGGTTTGATTAATGACAGAACGTCTGAGCAAGTACGAGGATTGGGCTCGAGCTTGCATGCACTTACGCTGCGGCCTGTGTCGTGAAAACTGCCCCGCATACAGTCAGCTGAAACTTGACAGCTACTCAGCTAAGGGTAAGCTGACTATGCTGTACCATTGGCTGAAAGGTGGACTTCAACCCGATGAGGTCATGGCTGATCGTGTGTTCGCCTGCACCAGTTGTGGACTCTGCGATGTTGCATGCGGTTACGACCAGAGTACTGCAATTCAAGACATGAAGGCCGCGCTTCTTGAATCCGGAGTCAACGCGCCGGAGAGTTACATGCGCATCTCTGAACGAACGAAAGAAACAGGCAATCCCTACGCAGAGGACAAAGATGCTGCACATGCATACCTGGAGACTATTCCCGAAACCAAGCTGGACTCAGCAGATTTCACACTCTTTTTGGGCTGCACGGAGATATACAGGGAACAGGATCAAGTGGACAGTGTGCTCCAAATACTCCGGGCAGCTAAGGTTTCCTTCAACGTCATCTCGCAGAACATCTGCTGCGGATCTCCCACGTTTAGAGTAGGAGATGATGCACAAGCACGAGTTCAGGCAGGGCTTGTCACATCTCTATTTGCTGATATGAGTACCAGTTCTGTCTTGGCTTCATGTTCTGGATGCTACAGGATGTTTGTGCATGACTATCCCTCACTGATTCCGGAGGCGGAATTCCCTCCGGTTCTCCATACAGTTCAACTCATAGATCGTCTTCTGAGGGAGAAGAAACTGAAACCTCGTTCTCTCGAGGCTGTGGTGACCTACCACGATCCATGCCACTTAGGACGACACTCCGGGATTTATGATGAACCCAGAAGAATCATCCAGGCAATCCCAGGTCTCAAACTTGTGGAAATGGAATGGGCTCACAAGTTCAGCAAGTGTTGTGGCGCCGGAGGTGGTTTCAGAAGCGGTCGCGAGGAGGATGCAATCTCCATTGCGGCACGCCGTGTACAGGAAGCCGAGTCTGTGGGTGCCACAATTCTCCTGACAGCTTGTCCCTTCTGTCTGAGAAACCTCACAGATGGTGCAGAACGCATCAGTTCTTCCATCAAGATTCAAACTGTCGAATCACTTCTTGCAGAACAATTGTGATACTCTTCCAGTTTCAGGTGAGTCGTCACGCTTCGCTTACGAACTTCCCGGGTGGATACACCTCAAGAAACTCATCTTTGAGAATATCCATGACTATCATGTCATGGAACTCGCCTTGCATATAGGAAGCCTGCCTAAAGAGGCCGTTCCTCTTGAATCCCGCTTTCTCGTAGGCCCGCTGTCCCCTCTCATTATACGACGCCGTAAGCAGGTATATGCTATTCAGACCAAGCACATGAAACCCTATCCAGAGCATCACGTTAGTAGCATCAGTTCCATACCCCTTCCCAAAGTTCTCCGGCTTGTGAATCGCAATCCCGAATTCTGCTCTCTGATTTGCCCTGCTTATGTCGAATAGGCTTACTGAGCCCAGAAACTGGCCCGTCTTCTTGTCTTCAATGGCAAGAGTCATTGAGCCATCCCTCCAAGGATCCGCCTTGGTTGTTCTCTCTAGCCACTCTCTCTCAGTGTTCTCGGACATTGGTACTGCGCTAGCTAGAAAACGACGCATCTCAAACGTATTCCAGCCTTCCATGATGTTGGAAAGGTCCGACATCTCCATTGCACGCAGCTTCACTTTCTCGCCGTAGTACATGTGTCTGCGATGAAGCCATAGTAGTTATGAATGCTGCCCTCAAACTTGGCCCAGACGAGTGGTAGTCTGTCCCACATCATTATCGTGCCGCTGGTCACTACGCTTTTATCTTATCGATCAGTGAGGACAATCTCTACCCCAGGCGAAGCTGTAGCCCACAATCGAGGTAGTGTTGGATGGAGGAAATCACAGTTACGGGAGTAATCTCAGAAGATTTGAATGAGTATAGACTGACGACTGATGACGGTACAGAATACAAGCTGTCGGCAATTCTGCCATGGGAGGCAGTTCCAGCCGACTTCGGTTCTAGTGGATTTGCGGCCAGACTCGGAGAACGAGTTACAATCTCAGGCATTACCGATGGGGACACAATCTGGAGGGCTGACTTCGCAGGGGAAACTACTGAGTAGAAAGGGCCGGGTTTTGGCCCGCATATACAGCAGGCCAAATCCAGCTATTGACTTGCAGTATTGTTTCAGAGCTTGAGCTCGGCTTCGCTCTTCCAGAGTCCGTGGATATTGCAATATGCAGTTGCCATCAAGGTACCTGACTTCTCTGTCTTGAAGACAAACATCGCGACCGGCTCGCTATAGACTCCACTTGTGTCAGGACCTTTTGCTGATTCTCCATGGTGGTCGAAAGTCGCGTAACCAATCTCAACGGGGAACTTCTCTCCATCCCCCAGGAAAAACAGGTCGCACCATTTCCTCTGCTGCATCGAATTGATGCATCATTTGATGTGGTGTGCCGTCGTGTTGGGGTGTGGGATTTCCTTGCCAACTGAAACCATCACGTGAGCACGGCCATCTTCGACCTTCTTAATGTCGATTACCGGCACGTGTTTCTCGGTCTTCCAGTCATCAGTCTGTATCCACTTTATTGACATACTTTTCCTCCCTCTAAGTAGTAGGATATTCAGGTCATCATCGCTATGGCATAAAACAGTTCGCCTACGTACGATGTCACAAGCTAACGTTCAAGTTTCTCCAACTGGACCAGAGTCCACTTCCCCTTCTCTGTCAATGCATAGTAGTTTCTTTGTCGCTTCTCGTGTGTCTGTTCCGTTCTTGTACTTATTGCGAGTCCACTTCCAGTGAGTTCTGTGAGGTGTTGGTACACGCTTGGAATCTTGAGCGCTATTCCAAAGTCGTCCCTAAGTGCCTTCCAGATGCCGTATCCGTACGACTCTCCCTTGGAAAGGACTCTGAGTATGCAGACCTTTGTTTCCCCCAACTTGGTCGTAAACTTTCGACCTTCGACCCTACTCAAGAGATGTTCAAGCTCTCCTCTGCCCTTCACGAGATTTCTTGCAATCTCTGGATACTTCAGCCCCATTCCGGTGATCATGCAGACGACCCTTTCGCTGCGATCTATGCTTCCTGTTTCCACGAGTTTCTTCAGGACCGCAATCGTTGTCGCGGATGAAGGCTCTGCAAATACACCCTCAAGCTTTGCCAAGGAGCGAACTGCTTCAAGTATCTCCCTGTCTGAAACAGCTTGGGCAGTGCCTTTTGATAGCTCTATCGCATCTAGTGCGTTCTGTCCTGACGATGGGCTCTTCACACTTATGTCAAAGGCAACAGTGGTCCCCACCTTCGGAGGGACTATCTTCCTATCGCCTCGTTGAAATGCATCTACTATTGGTGAACATCCACCTGCTTGAGCACCAACCAACCTGGTGGCCGATTTGGAAATCAGGCCTGTCTTCTCGAGTTCATTGAGACCTTTCCAGACCATCGAGATATGCCCTCCGTTGCCCATTGGAACAATGATCCAATCTGGTGCAGTCCATCCCAATTGCTCGCAGGTTTCATAGACCGTGGTCTTCTCTCCCTCAAGGAAATGTGGGTTGTGACCCATTACACAGTGGCTTCTTCCACTCTCCCTTCGAGCTCTTGTCAGTGCATCTTCATGATTCTTCACAATCTCAACGTCTGCTGCATAGGCTAGGATTTGATAGAACTTCCCCACATCCACATTCCCCCTCTGCCCAATGAAGACCTTGCTATTCAGACCTGCTCGGGCAGCGTATGCAACCAACGAGGCGGCAAGGTTGCCGCTTGAACCACAGCAGACCGACTTGAAACCCCTTTCTTTTGCAGCCGAAATCTCCACTGCTGTGCCTCTGTCTATGAATGCGCCCGTAGGATTTGTAGTTTCATCCTTTAGGAAGAGATTCTGGAGTCCAATCTCCTTTGACAGACGATCGCACTTGTGAAGGTACGTTCCTCCCTCTCCAAGCGATATCATATTCTTCTGTTCCCTAATCGGAAGGAGCTCCAAGTACTTCCAAACACCGGGCCTTCTTCTTTCCAGTTTCCGAGGGCTGAGCACGTCACTTATGCTTTCTAGATCGTATAACGCATGAAGTACACCGTCGCACTCAGCACATGCTATGATATGTGTTTGAGGCTCATACTCCTGGCCACAGCTTGTGCACTTCAGACTCAACTGGAAGGACATTCTAGACAGCGCCTATATATAGGCTCAAGATTATATATCCTTTACTCGATACATATCTTGCTGAAGAAATCGGGCTGCTAACCTCACAACACGGTGATGGAGACTATGATTGAGATCGAGGACTCTCGTAAGATTGGGCAGACCGGCCTCATTTCAACCTTGATGAAGGAAAGGATTCGTGATGCTAGACTCGAGGATTCACAGGCCATTCACGATACCCTCAGAGAGGCCATGAGTCCTCTTGCTATCACAGGATACTCTAAAGCCGCCATCGAAACGGCGATAGTCAGGCCATGGGTGATACGAGATCGAATTCTCTCGGGATTCACAACGCTTGTGGCTGAGGCTGATGGCAAGATTGTTGGAACCGTGGGAGGTGTCAGAGAAATGCGGAGCATGAGGGTGGTGTCTCTTGCAGTACGTCCATCACATCAACGCAGAGGGATTGGTTGTAGACTTCTGCTGAGAATTGAGTCAATAGCCACTCGACTTCGTTGTCACAAGCTCTTCCTGCTGACGGCATGGTCCATGATGGAGGCAATCAGACTATACATGAGTCTTGGTTATAGGAAGGAGGGATACCTCCGAAGACACTTCCATGGAGAAGATATGGTCATCTTCAGCAAGTATCTTTACGAGGATGGTGACTGAAGTTGGAGTATTTCGCGTCAAGAACATCAAACACATCGCTCTACGTAGCTCTTCTTGCGATAATGGCTGCATTGACCACGGTGGCCACGGCTGTACTCGTAGTGCCGTTTCCCTCGACTCAGGGGTACTTCAACCTCGGAGACTCTCTTGTAATGATCAGCGGATTTCTGCTTGGCCCTATTGGAGGTTTCTTTGCAGGGGGAGTGGGCTCCGCAATGGCAGATGTGGTTCTCGGATTCCCGGGTTACGCTCCAATCACGTTTATCGCGAAGGGTCTCGAAGGCCTTGCTGTTGGCCTTCTCAGCTTTCGGACGTCTCGAAGTAGGAAAATCAGTGCGTGGGACATACTTGGACTGCTTCTAGGTTCCGCAGCTATGCTATTGGGCTATTTGCTTGGCGAGATGTTCATTCTTGGCTACACATTCGAGGTGGCTGTATTAGAGCTCATTACAATCAACTCAATCCAAGTGATAACGGGATCAATAGCCACAGTCTTGGTCGGGCCCCTGTTGAGAGTCTACTTAAGAGATGTACTCTACGAACCGTCTCTCGATTCATCTTGGGAAACAGCACCTTGATTGTCAGAATCGTTTTTTAGGGCGGCCTCCCTCATGCAGGTTGTCCAGAGAATCTAAAATCCTTCTTGACTGAAATGGGAGTTCACGAAATGACTGACAGACAGAAGCTGAGAATCAGTCCAAACCGGATTGATGAGATTAACGATTTCCTTCTAGATGAGAAGAACCCACTAGTTACAGGCTTGTTTGATGTTATCGAGAAGCATGGTGGCATCGAGGAGATAAATAGGAAGGCCGAGGATGCACGAAGACTGGATAGCCTGCTGGAGAAACTCGAGAAGAAGAAATCGTCCTATGTTGCCGATCTTGAGTGGCTTCAACAGCAACGAGACAATGATGCATTCATCAGTATTCCTGACTACCGCCGGAAAATCCTCGGTGACAGAGTCGACTCGATAACTTGGGATGAGAGTTTTGCAGTCACGCTGGAGATTAGTGCGTGTCAATACTTCCCATGGGTCATAGAGGAAGCAAAGCAATCTATCAAGAACCAAGATTTGATGCCGGGACGCTTCATCAGGGTACGAAACATGAGTGAGCAGACCGGCGATAACGACGTAATTGCCTTTGCCGCGGCGATGCAGATCGTGGATGCATCCTATGTCGAGACCCTAGATACGAAGGGTACCTTTCCAGGGCCTGATGGTGCACCGGTCAACATTCACCTTGGTGGTCCCGATACAATTACCGGCTATTTTGGTGGAGTGGGAATGCCCAACGATTTTGCTCTCAAATGGGCTGATGAGTACCTACACTACTACACCGAATATGGGGTCAAACAGGTCTTGAATATCAACCCTGGCAGCGTGTTGGTGGGCTACATGATGCACAAGCTTGGCATCGATATGGAGTTCAAGATAAGCGTCTACATGGGCAACGACAATCCCTTTGCATGCCTCTGGACATTGATGACTGCGAAGTTGTTCAGCCGAGATGACGGAACATCTCCCTTGATTGGATTCAATCTGTCCAACAGCGTGAACAACGAAACCATTGAGTTGGGTGCCTATGTTAGAGAGAGCTTCGGGTTCGAGGACGTGGTTCGCATTGAACACCACATCACTGAAACCTACAAGCACATCGTACGGCAACCCTACGACCGCCTTGATGAACTAGTCCAGCTCGCCGACCATGTCAAGAACATCAGTGCCAAACACGAAGGCGCTCCTCCAGACATAGATAGGAAGCGCGAGCATCCGAGTGACATACTTGATTACTTCAGACAGAAGGCCGAGATCATCGGCGCTGGCGAAATGCCCATGCTGTTGAGGAATTACCTTGACAAGCATGATGCCGTCAATAGAACGGCTCGTGCCCTTACAGAGAATGGCA